>JASHWY010000125.1 GCA_030043835.1 Thermoplasmata archaeon | reverse complement strand
GCGACGGCGACCGACGCGTCTTCGGAGGGCATCTCCCGCCTCGTGACGTCCGCCCGAGCGCTCGCCCGGGTCGCTCCCGTCGAGAAGCAGTTTCGCGGATTCCCGAAGGCGACCGGAGGTCCCCCCCGCCCGGTCGCGTTCTCTAAGCCGACCGCGACGATCTCGCCCGAGGAAGCGACTCGAATCGCGGAAACGATCATCGCCGCCGCGAACGCCGCCGCGCCGGGGGCGCGCATCGCCGGCGTCGTGAACGTCGGCTGCGAGCGGCTTCGCGTGGTGAACTCGACCGGCCTCGATCGCTCCACGAGCGTTTCCGCGGCTCAGGCGAGCGTGCTCGTCGACCGTCCGGAGAGGGACCCGCCCGTGTCGGGATGGTCGGAAGGCGCTCATTGGAACGCCCGTCGCCTCGACCCGGAGCGCCTCGGCCGAGAAGCCGCGGAACGGGTCGCTCGAACCCCCCCGGTCTCCGTGGGTCCGGGCACCTATCGGGTGGTGCTGAGCGGCATGGCCGTCTCCGAGCTCCTCGCCTTCCTCGGCCTGCTGGGGTTCGCCGGCCACGGCGAGGAGGAAGGGTGGAGTTGCCTTCGCGGACGGCGGGGTAAGCGGGTCGCTCCGGCCGGCGTCACCCTCGTGGACGACCCTCGCTCGCCCGTAGGCATCCCCCGCGCGATCGACTACGAGGGGACCCCGACGCGCCGTACCTCCCTCATCGACCACGGCATCGCCTCGGGCCCGGTTACGGACCTCGTGACGGCCGGTCGGCTGGGGACGAAGCTCACCGGCCACGCGCCGCCGCCCGAGGCGCCGTGGGGAGATTGGGGACCGTACCCGAGCCACCTCGTCCTCGACCCCGGGAGCGCGACCCAAGAGGAGCTCGTCCGCGAGGCCCGGCGGGGTCTTCTCGTGACGCGCTTCCATTACGTGCGGGTCGTCGACCCGGGAAAAGGGACGTTGACCGGGATGACGCGGGACGGGACGTATCGGATCGAGAGGGGCGAGGTCGTGGAACCCGTCCGCAACCTTCGGTTCACCGAGAGCGTACTTACCGCGCTCCGCGGCCTCGAGCTGCTCGGCCGCGACGCCCGAACCTACTCCGACGAGCGGGGCGGTTCGAGCGTCTTCGCCCCGCCGGCTCTCCTTCGGTCGTTTCGGTTCACCTCCGCCACGCTCTTCTAATCGTAGCCGGTCGCTCTCCGCGTGACGCGCCGACTCCCGATCGGGGTTCTGGTCTCCGGAGAGGGAACGACGCTCGACGCGCTGGCCGAGCTCGCCCTCGGAGACCACCTTCCCGTCCGCATCGTGCTCGTCGTGTCCGACCGTCCCCACGCACGGGCCGTCGAGCGGGCCCGAGGCCGGGGACTCCCGACGCTCGTCCTCCCGTCCCGCGGTGTCGACCCGGAGGCGTGGGCGGCCCGGCTCACCCAAGAGCTCGCCCAGAAGGGCGTCGAGCTCGTCGTCCTCGCCGGCTTCCTGACCATCCTTCCCGACAGCTGGGTCCGCCGGTGGCAGGGGCGTGCGATCAACCTCCATCCGGCGCTCCTTCCGCGCTACGGAGGCGCGGGGATGTACGGGAACCGAGTGCACACCGCGGTCCTCGCGGCCGGGGATCGCGAGACCGGGGCGACGGTCCACCTCGTGACCGAAGATGTCGACGGGGGCCCGGTCCTCGCTCAGGAACGCGTCCCCGTGGAACCTGGGGACACCCCGGAGACGCTCCGCGCTCGACTCCATCCCGTCGAGGTGGCACTCCTCGCCGCGACGATCCGCCGGTTCGCCGACGGATCGCTCCCGCTTCCCTACCCGGGCCCGGACGCTCCGGCGCCCGGGGAGCGGGAAGGTCCCGACGCGCGCCGCTGACGCGCCTTGGCGCGCGACGGGAGGAGTTCTTCGAGCGGCGTGGGCCGCACGGGAAGGGTACCCACGATCCCGTGCCGCGTCGTCTTCGAGGGGAAGAGCTCGCCGGCCCGCGCCCGGCGGACCACCTCGGCCTTCGAGATCGGGGGGCCCGGCGACCAACGGTCGAGTGTCACTCGGCCGCTCTCGTAGTCGACGAGGTACGCGGGGACCCGGCTGGCGCCGAGCCGCTCCAGGGCGGCCACCCGGTGGTGACCGTTCAACACCACCCAGGACCCCCGCGCGACCCATATCGGGTCGGCGACGACGCCGCGGGCCGAGATCTGCGCGACGAGCTCGTCGACGAGCTCGGGACGGATCTGTTCGTGGCCCCGTAACCGAGCGATCGGGACGAGGGCGAACCTCGGCCGCGCGCTCATCCGGCGCTGCCTCCGCGCACGTCGGAGAGCGCCCGGCGCACGTAGACACCGACCATCCGACGGCGGTAGTCCGGGAGGAGGAACGTGTTGTGCACCGGCCGCACGGCCCGCTCGATCGCCTCTCCCAGCGCTCGGATCCGGTCGTCCGAAAGAACGCTGCCGACCAGGGGCTCGGTGAGTTCGTCGAACGGTCGCGGATGCGTCTCGACCCCGCCGACGGCGACCCGTAGGGTCGAGACCCGGTCGCCGGCAAAGCGGCCGGCGACCGCGACGCCGAGCTCCGGGAAGTCGAACGACGGCCGGACCCTGAGCTTCCGGTACCGAGCCGATACGCCCGCCGCCTCGGGGGGAAGATGCACGGCGACGAGCAGCTCGCCGGGCGCGAGGGTGAGCCGATGGATCCCGTCGCCACCGGCGTCGTAGAGGTCGCCGAGGGGGATCCGCCGAAGCCCGCTCGGCCCCGCGAGCTCGACCTCGGCGCCGAGGACCAGGAGGGCCGGCGCGAGGTCTCCCGAGAACGTCGCGTAACAGCGCTCCTTCTGGGGAACGACGTGGCACTTGTCCCCGTCGGCCTTGAGACAGAATCCCAAGCTCTCGCGCCAGAAGTAGCTCTGGTTGAAGAAGAAGCACCGGGTCTCGAGAAGGAGGTTGCCGCCCACCGTCCCGCTCGCGCGCACGAGGGGGGTCGCAATCTCGCGGAGCGCCTCCGCGACGCCCGGGTAGGCCGCGAGGAAGCCGGGATCGTCCTCGAGCGCGACGAGGCGCTCCATCGCTCCCAAGCGGGTAAGCGTATGCCCTTGGAGCTCGGGGACGCCCGTAAGGGCGATCACGTGGGGCTTGAGATTGATGTGCATCTTGTAGTTCGGAAGGAGGTCCGTCCCGCCGGCGAGGTAGTCGAACTTCCCCGAGAGCTCGCGCGCGAGGCGCACCGTCGCTTCCAGACTCGTGGGCCGATGGAGTTCGAACGGATCCAAGTGCACGACGCTACGCCCCCTTCCAGATGCGGCCTTCCTTCTGACGGAGCTCGATCCCCCGAAGCACCCGGTCCGGGGTGATGGGAAGCTCGGTGAACCGCACGCCGATCGCGTCGTAGAGCGCGTTCCCGATCGCGGGAAGCGTCGCGATGAGCGGGCCCTCGCCGGCCTCCTTCGCGCCGAACGGTCCCTCGGGGTCGTCCTCGCCGACAAGCAGGATCTCGATCTCGGGCATCTGCTGGGGCATCGGGATCTTGTACTCGAGCAGCGACGGGTTGAAGAGCCGCGAGCCTCGGTAGTTCATCGACTCCCCCAAGACCTGTCCGAGCCCCATGTGGATCGACCCCTCCACCTGACCCTCGACGGCGAGCCGATTGAGCGCACGGCCGCAGTCGAACGCTGCCCAGATCTTCTTCGCGTGGATCTCTCCGGTCTCGGGGTCGA
>JASHWY010000124.1 GCA_030043835.1 Thermoplasmata archaeon | reverse complement strand
CCTGAGCACACGCCGTGTCAACGGAGCGCCAGAACTCGATGAGGTCGTTCGGGATTTCGCTCACGGGGCGGCTCAGCTCGTTCCAGAGCTGGTGCTCGACCCGGTCGGTCTCGCGGAAGAGGACGAAGAGGAAATCGGGCGCGTGGGATTGGGTGAGCGCGACGGCCACCTGCGCCCGTTGGTGGACAGCGCGCGTCGCAGCGTCCATCCAGGAGTTCCGCTCGGCAGCGTGGTAGACGGGAAGCTCCCCCGGGTACGCGCAGCCGAGCGCGCCCTCGAGCTCGGAGCGGATCTCGCGGGGGAAGGTCTCGCTCGCCTCGGAAAAGAAGCCGGGCACGAGGAACCCGTTGAGGGGATAGCCGGTGCGGAGCGGTAGGTTGAGGACCCCGACCTTGAGGCCGACGCGGCTCAATCGGTCCCAGATGGCCTCCGCGGGACGGAAGGTTTGGACGAATTTCGACCGCCCGGGACCCCCGTCCGGTTCGGTGAAGCCGAAGATGCCGAGCTCGCCCGGGTCCTTGCCGGTCGCGAACGAGTACCACGCGGGGATCGTCTTCGCCGGATAGACCGACGTCAAGGGGGCGCGCAAGCCTCCCCGCACGAGGGAGCGCAGGAACGGGAGCTCTCCCGCCTCCATGAGCGGGTCCATGAGGTCGAACGTCGCGCCGTCAAGGCCGAGGACGAGGAAGCGACGAGCGGTGGGTGCCATGGAGATTCTGTGGTAAGGACCCCTAGATGACCGTATCTTCGACCCGGAACGCGCTATAAAGTGTTTCGTCCAACCGGGCGAACGGACCTTGGCGGGGGGCCTTTCGGGATGGACTTCGTTAGAGGACCCGGATGGCTTCGAGGTTGTACGGGTTGCGCGAATCGACGTTAAACCGCTTGTGAAGGCTGGCGCACAGATCGATCGTCTTCGACTCCTCGCCGTGGTTCAAGATGATCGTCCGCGGCCGAGGGTCGAGCGACGCGACGTAGTTCATGAGCTGCACCCGGTCGGAGTGGCCCGAGAACCCCTCGATGGTCGCGATGTCGAGGCGGACCGGAACCGCCGCCTGACGGGTGCCGTCCACGAACGACGCCTCGGTCAAGCCCCGCTGAAGCCGTTTCCCGAACGTTCCTTCCGCCTGGTACCCCACGAAGAGGAGACCGTTCTTCTCGTCGGGCGCCCATCCTCGGAAGTACTCCATCACGGGACCGCCGCTCATCATGCCCGACGTCGCAAGGACGATGCACGGATCCTTGTCGTCGATGATGGTCGTCCGCATCGTTCCGGAGTCGACGCGGCGAAAGATGTCGGAGAGGAACGGGTTGTCTCCTTGCTGGAAGATCTGCGTTCGTAGCTGGCTGTTGAGGAACTCGGGATAGGCCGTGTGGATCGCGGTCGCCTCGAAGATCATCCCATCGAGGTAGACCGGAACCCGTGGGATCTTCCCCTCCCGCATCCGCTCCTCGAGGACGAGCATGACTTCCTGCGACCGGCCGACCGCGAAGACCGGGACAATCAAGTGGCCGCCGCGGGCGACGATCTTGGTGGCGAGCGCGGTGAACTGCTCCGTCGCTTGCTGCCGGCTCGGTTGGATGTCGCGGTATCCTCCGTACGTCGACTCGAGGACGAGGGTCTCTAAGCGGGGGAACCGGTTCGCCGCCGGGTTGAAGAGCCAGCTCCGCTCGAACTTGATATCCCCCGAGTAGGCGAGGTTGTGGTCCCCCTCTCCCAGGTGGAAGTGGCAGATCGACGAACCCAGGATGTGGCCCGCGTTGTGCATCGTAAGGCGGATGTCGGGGGCGACGTCGGTCGTCTCGCCCCACCGAAGGGGGATCGTCCGCGTCACGAGCTCCCGGACGTTGGAGGAGTCGTAGAGGCCCCGGCGCGCCTCCTGGTTCACGACCTTGATCGCGTCGAGCAGCATGAGGGTCATCAGGTCGCGCGTCGGCGCGGTGCAGTAGATCGGTCCTTTGTACCCGTACTTGAGCAGGACCGGGACGAGCCCGCAGTGGTCCAGGTGCGCGTGGGTCACGACGACGGCGTCGAGCGAGTCGAGGGGGAGCAGCTCGGGGGCGTTGAAGTACGGCGTTCGCTCCGACCCGGGGTCGATCCCGCAGTCGATGAGCACCTTCGAGTTCTGGGTCGTGAGAAGGTGCGCGCTCCGGCCGACCTCTCGGTAGCCTCCGAGCGCCGTGTTCCGGGCCCAGAGCTTCTCGGGAAGCGGGTCGCGGGCGATCCGGATGCCGACCTTCTTCAAGAACGAGCGGCGGTCGTCGAACGAGTTGCGAAGGTGGATCCGTACCTCCTCGACCGTCTTCGAGGGGATCGGAGGCGTGCGGACGACCGTCGGCACCCATCCGATCCGCCGCTTCAGATCGTTGAGGACCGATCCCCCGCGTCCGATCGCCGCCCCCGGGTTCGCGGCCTCGATCGTCACCTCGCCCGTCTCGGGCTCGAAGAACAGTTGGTTGATCTCCGCCTCCGGCGGGATCAGCTCCCGGATCAGCTTCTCGGCCTCCTTGGGGTCGATCAAGGTCTCGGGGTCGCTGCGGACGAGGACCCGTCGGTGGAGCCGCTGCGCGATCTGGCGGAGAAGGTCCCCGCCGGAGAGGAACGCGTCCAGCTGCTTCGTGTAGAGGACGATGTGCGGGCCCTCGAGCTCGATGTCGGTGACCTCGATGCCTTCCGGTAGCACTTCCTTGAGTGCTTCCCGGGTTTGCTCTATCAACGAGTCGAAACTCATCCACGGAGGAAGGGGTTGAAGGAAAGGGTTCGGGCCGGACGGCCCCCACGCCCTACGGGAGGGGAGGAGGCAACGGAATCTTGAGGGCCTTTAGGCGTTTATTAATTTCGTCGTCGTCGAGCTCGCGGTAGCCTTTCGTTGAGATCGCGTGGACTAAATAACCGTCCCCGCTCGCGCTGTCGCGCTTCATCGCCGCCGTGAGCCCTCGGAGCGCGAGGTCGACTCCGTCCGACGTCGAGATGTCTCGGGAGTAGGCCTCCTCGATGAGGCCGTAGACGAACGTCGAGCCAGAGCCGACCGAGACGAACCGGTCCTCGATGCACCCTCCGGCCGGGTCGACCGAGAAGACGTGGCCGCCCTTCGCGTCGACTCCGCCCAGGATCAGCCACGCGTAGTACGGGTAGAACCGGTTCCCCGAGAGGATGTTGGCAAGAAGGGTCGCCGCGCCCTCGGCGCTCAAGGGCGCGCTGCGACGGAGCCGATAGAGGGAGACCTCGGCTTTCAAGTACCGCGCGAGCACCTGCGCGTCTCCCACGAGACCGGCGATCGTGATCCCGATGTTTTCGTCGATCTTGAAGACCTTCTGGGTCTGCTTGTTCGTGATCATCGTGCCGGCGGTGGCCCGGCGTTCGGTCGCGAGGACGACCCCATCCTTGCAGACCAGGCCGATCGTGGTCGTGCCCTTGAGCAGCCGCTCCTCATCCGCCGCGCTGATTGGACCCTGCATCGTGAAACCCCCGGCCTTAGGGAAGCGGAGCGACGGACTCGGGGTCGCTATATAACGGCTCACGCGCCGATTACGCCCGCGTCACCGAGGAACCCCAAGGCACCACGTGGAGCGGATTCCCACGCGACGCATCCTGGGACCGCGCGGGACGACATGGCTTAAACCTCGTTCGAGTTGGTCCCGCTCACGATGCCGAAGCACGAGGTCGTCGTGGTCGGCGCGGGCCTCGCCGGACAGCGGGCGGCGCTCGCTGCGATCGAGGCGGGGAAGGACGTCGCCCTCCTCTCGAAGTTGCATCCTCTACGATCGCACTCCGGGGCCGCCCAAGGTGGGATCAACGCCGCCGTCGGTAAGGAGGACTCGGTCGAGGCCCACATCTACGACACCGTGAAGGGGTCGGACTATCTCGGCGACCAGGACGCGATCGAGTTCTTCTGCCAGCGCGCGGGGCCGACGGTCATCGAGATGGAGCATTTCGGCACGATCTTTAGTCGCTCGGACGACGGGTCGCTCGCTTCCCGCTCGTTCGGCGGCGGCGCGTTCCCTCGGACGATCTACGCCGCGGACCGGACCGGTCTCGCGCTCCTCCAAGCCCTGTGGGAGCGGCTCGGCACGGAGGACTTTACCCTCTACGACGAGTGGGACATGACGACCCTCGTCGTCCGCGAGGGGCGCGTCCAGGGACTCATCGCGTTCGACCGGCGCCGCGGCAACTTTGAGGAAGTGGCGGCCCCCGCGATCGTCCTTGCGACCGGTCCCTTCGGTCGGATCTATGGTCGGACGACGAACGCTCACAGCTGCACCGGGGACGGCACCGCGGCCGCGTACGAGGCCGGCGCCCAGCTCAAAGACATGGAGTTCGTGCAGTTCCATCCGACGGCGCTCCTCGAATCCGGCATTCTCATCACCGAAGGGGCGCGGGGGGAGGGCGGGATCCTCAAGAATGCCGCGGGCGAGCGATTCATGGCGAAGTACGCGCCGCGCGCGCTCGACCTCGCGTCGCGCGACGTCGTCTCGCGAGCGATGGTCACCGAGGTCGCGGAGGGCCGGGGTTTCACGGGGCCGTACGGCGGATACGTCCACCTTGAGCTCATGCACCTCGGCCGGGAGAAGATCGAGAGTCGCCTCCAGGAGATCGTCGACTATTCGAGGCTCTTCGCCGGCATCGACCCCGTCACCCAGCCGATCCCCGTTTACCCCGCCCAACACTACATGATGGGCGGGGTCAGCACCACGATCCACGGGGCGGCCAGCATCCCCGGCCTCTTCGCGGCGGGGGAGGCCGCCTGCGTCTCGATCCACGGGGCGAACCGCCTCGGGGGAAACTCACTGTTGGAGACCCTCGTCTTCGGTAAGGAGGCGGGCGATGCGGCCGCAGCGTACGTCGACCGCGCGCCCGCGCCCGAGATGCATTCCGTCGACGTCGACTCGGCGACCGCCCCCCTCCGAGCGTGGTCGAGTCGGACGGACGGCGAGGACCCGGCCCAACTTCGTTCCGAG
>JASHWY010000123.1 GCA_030043835.1 Thermoplasmata archaeon | reverse complement strand
CACCGATAGGCTTCGGCTCCTCTGGGAGCGCGCGAGGTCGCTCCAACGGAACCCGACCGCGATGGTGGCGTACCGAAGGCCCTCCTGCGCTAGCGATGCCGCGAGACTGTCGGAGAGCGAGCGCAGCGCCGCCCCGATCGGCTCCCATTCGGCAAGGTCCGAGTCGAACGTTCGGTCGGTCGATCGTGAGCGCGGTGACAGCGACTCTTCCTCCGTCCCGCGTGGGCTCCCCCGAGCGAGGGCGACCCACTCCCGCGCGGCTCCACCGAACGTTCGCTCGAGCTCTCGGCCCGCGCGGCCGGCGAGGTCACCGATCGTCGCGATCCCGAGCTCGCGGAGCGTCTCCTCGGTCTTCGGGCCGACCCCGGGGATCGCCCGGACGGGGAGAGGGGCCAGGAACGCCGCGACCTCGTTCGGGGGGACGACCACGATGCCTCCGGGCTTCGCTCGGTCCGTGGCGATCTTCGCCACGACGCGGCTCGTGGCGACGCCGATCGATGCGGGGAGGCCCATCTCATCCCGAAGCGCTGCCTGGATCGCCGCCGCCTTCGACCGCGCCTCGTCGGCTGACCCGGAGGGGATCGTGACCGCCGCCTCGTCGATCGAGAACGGGGTCACGTGGGGCGAGAATCGTCGAAGAAGCGCCCGGACTGCGGCCGCGGTCTCCTCGTAGACGGTGAACCGGGGCGGGATCCACACGGCATCCGGGCAGAGGCGGGCCGCCGTGACGGCAGGCATCGCGCTCCGCACGCCGAACCGGCGAGCCTCGTAGCTCGCGGACAGCACGACGCCGCGGTTCGCTCCCTCGACCGGCGGGGGGCCCACGATCACGGGCCGGCCTTTGAGGTCCGGCCTCTCCCTCATCTCGCACGACACGTAGTAGGCATCGAGGTCCACATAGAGGACCCACGGAGGGGGTCCGGTGGGTGGCGAGGGAATGAGTTGCCCCGCGAGGGGGAAGGAAGCGGGAGGTTGGCGATCCGTCATCCCGAGGGGGAAGGGCCGCGGCGCCTTGTAAGGAGCGCGCGGGGGGGGTCGTAAAACCGCGTCTACGCCGCACCAAAGTCGACCGCTTTCGCGTCGACCGTGATGCCGTTCGCCCCGATCGAGTACGGCTGCACGGTCCGCGTGTGGGCGGTGCGGCGCATCTTGAGGATTCTTAGCGAGAGGCCGACCCGGTGCCCGTCGGGGTTCGCGCTGTAGCCTAAGAGAACGACCCCGTCCGCGACGTACTCCGAAAGACCGTCGCGGCTCACCTCGGGGTGCCGTGGGTCCGCCTCCGCAGTGAGAACGCTCGTCGCCCCGGCCTGGCGGCACGCGGCCGCGAGCGCGAAGAGGGTCGAGCGGCGCGTCGGCTCGTCGTCGCTCAGCATGTTGAGGAGCGACACGGAATCGAGGACGAGGCGGCGGGCGCCGAGCGACTGGAGCTCCTTCCCGAGGTCTCCTTGGATCCGGTGAAGGCTCTGGCGTGTCTCCTTGGGGTCGAGCCGAACGAACTTTAGAAGGCCCTTGTCGACCGCCGCGTCGACGGGCCAGTGGAACTGCCGGGCGCTCTCCAGGAGCTGGGGCGCATCCTCCTCGAGCGAGAGGAAGACCCCCTTCTCGCCGCGGGCCGCGCCCGAGAGCAGGAACTGGAGACCGAGACACGTTTTCCCCGTTCCGGGAAGTCCCGTGACCAGGACCACGTGACCGTCGGGAAACCCTCCCCCGAGCATCTCGTCGAGGCCCGGGATCCCGGTCGACACCTTCGGCCGGGCGCTCTCAGATCCGCTCATACTGCGTCGTGACGAGGCCGCTCGCCGAATTGATCCGGATGACGAATCGTCCCTGGTGCTCGGCCGGTAGGCGCGAGAGCACCGACATGAACTTGTCGATCAGCATCGAGCGTTGCCGGTGCGAGTGGGCGGGGTTCGAGTTCCAGGAGAAGAGGAGCACGCCGTCGACCGAGTCGATCACCGCCTGCTCGGTGGCCGCATGCGCGACGCCCTCGGCGAGGAGGAGGTAGACGACTCCGCCCCACTCCTTCGCGCGACGACGAAGACCCTTCACGAGCGCCAAAAGGTCCTGCGCTTCGACGCCGCGTCGCACGAGGAGGTCGGTGAGCGAATCGACGATGACGAGGTTCCGTCCGGGGTCCGCGTCGATCGCGTCGGCGAGCGCTCGCACCGGCCCCGAATCCCCGTCCGGTCGGGGCCCCGAGGCTCCGGAGAGGAGCTTCGGCACCGCCGACCACGACGCGGGAACGACGGTATCGGCAAAGTACGTGGGAGAGAGGTCGTGGAACGTCAAGTGCCGGGAAAGGACGCTCGGGTACGTGCCTTCGAACGCTCCCTCGACCTGTCCCAACACCTGGTCGCGCGATCGGCTCGTGCTGATGTAGACGACGCCGTCCGGATAGACGAACGGTCCCTTCGCGCTGCCGAGGTAGAACCGATGGAGACGCGGCTCGTCGTACCGGAGCATCAGGTGGACGGCCGAGGTGAGCGCGAACTCCTCATGACCCGACCCGGCCGATCCGAAGAGGAGCACCACCGACCCCGTCGGGATCCCTCCCGTGAGGTAGTCGAAGTCCGGTACGCCGGTGGGGATTCGCGCGGGATGAACGACCGCTGGCGCCGACCGGTGATAGGGGGTCGAGGTTGGCGGGACCCAGAACGGCCGGGGAGACTCGAGTTCCATCGCGAGACGTTTCCGCGCGCTCGAACCCGGAGGGCGACTATTAGTAGGCTCTCTTCGACACGCGGCGGCGCGTTACCGAGAGGATCCGGTCTTGAGGAACTCGCGGAGCAGCACGGTCGCGTAGGCGCCTTTAGGGAGCGCGAAGCGAAAGACGACCGAGGCCTCCTCCGTCGAGAGCGCGATCGGGGGGACGGGTACCACGATCGGCCGCCAGGCACCCCGGCTCGCGATCTCGGGCGTCGCGGGCAGGCGGAACTGAGAGCGGGTTACACCCTCCGCCGAAAGGGCTTCCTCGAACAGCTCTCCGACGGGGCCCGGATCGACCGGAGTGTCGAAGCCGACGAGGGGCCCCGCGACGAGGGCCCGGCCCCGGGCGACCACGTCGGCGCACTCGTTGAGATTGTCGTCGGCGACGGGGATCGCGTCCTGGCTTCGCAGCGTGCCGTCTCGCTGGAGACGGAGGAGGCGGTCTCCCGGGACCGGTCGGTCGAACGGGAGACCGGCACCGTAGCGGCGGGTCAGCCACCGATTGAAGAGGAGGGATTGGAAGGCGTGGACGAACAGCAGCCTCAGCTCCCGGGAGAGGGCCCGGAAGGCCCGTTCCGGAGTGTGCCCGCGAGCGAGGTGCTCGAGCAGCGTCCGCTCGAACCGGTACTCGGCGGGAAACTCGCGCAACGCCTCGACCGGGTCGCGGTGCTCAGCGAACCGGCGGCGGGCTAGGTCGCCCGGCCCCGGCCGACCGTCCGGGCACGGCGCCGTAAGGTACGCGTCGACCGCCCCCGCGAGGTCCCCCCGCACGACGCATCGACCGACCTCAGCCGTAATGGGGCGAACTTCGCCGAACCGCTGCAGGCCGAAGAAGTTGGGGATGCCAAAGCCCGCTCGAAGCTCGCGTTCCACCTCACGGTACCGGGCGGCGGCGTTGAGCGGGTCCGCGTCGAGCTCCTCGACGCGGATTGCGAAGGCGTTGCCGTAATGGTGTCCGAGCACGAGCCCCTCGCGGGCGGAGTACGTTTCGAGCACCTCGACGCCCCGAAGATCAAGGTCGCGCACGGGCGCGGGTCCTCGGTAAGAGAAGAGCCGCTCGGCGACTGCCTTACGGTCCTTCGTCCCGGCCCACTGAACCGCGTGGGCGGCCAGCCCCAAGCGACGCGCGATCGCGCTAGCGAGCTCGTGCTGTTCCCAATCTCGGCTACGAACCCTAAGGACCGTGTACGGGCCCGAGGGGTCGGGAAGGGGATAGTCCGAGATCTCGCTCACCACGAAGTCGTCGGGCGTCCCCTTGAGCCGTCCCGCGACCCCGGGAGTCCGGCTTGCATAGAAGCCGAGGCCGACGGCCTCCTCGACGGCGGGAGGGTGAATCGGCACGGTCAACACGCGCGGCTCGAGTCGACCCGTGATTATTAGATGAGGGACGCCTCCTCCCCCCGTGGGCCGATGATCCAGGCGACGGCCCGGGTCCTGAAGAACGTCATTGAGATCCGGGTGGGTGAGGAGCTTTGGCTCTGCCGCCCGGTCCAGTGGAGCGAGGAGGGCCTGGGTTCCCGCATCGCGGCGCTGTTCTCGACGGAGTACGTCACGTACCGACCGCAAGCCCCCCAAGAGGTCCACTCGAACGTCACCTACCGGGTCAAGGCCGACGAGATCCGGATCTCGGTCGGCGACGATCACTGGACCACGAAGTCGACGACGTTCGGCCCGATGACGATCGACTACGGCGGCTCCCACTACACGATCAACGAGCGCATCACGGGGAAGTTCGCGATCGTCCGGGGCACGGAGGCCGTGGCCGTCGGCCAGCTCGGCTTTCTCGGCTTTCGGTCGTGCGTCGTGAAGGATTACCCGCCCGAGCTCGAGATCTTCCTCGCGAACCTCACGCTCGGCTTGCTCATCCGTGCCCTGACGTGGGAAGGGCTGCGATAATCCCCGCTAGCGGCGGGGGAGCTTCCGGTAGGGAGGAGGGAGCGTCGCTCGCGTGCTGGCCCAGAGGTGTCGACGGCTAAAGGCGTGGTGCGGGAGCTGGAAGACGTGGTACGGGATCGGGAGGAGGAGCAACGCGCCGCCCACCACCGTGAGCGCCGCGATCGAGTAGGCGAAGTGGACGCCGTACGTGGCGTAGAGCCAGCCCCCGAGGAGCGTGCCGACGAGGCCTCCCGCGCCCGCGAAGGCGTTGTAGAGCCCGAGCGCCCGGCCCCGGGCGGCTCGCCCGACGAGACGCACGAGGAACAACGTGCTCGCCGTGCTGATGAACGCCCACGTGACGCCGAGGAGAGCGTTCAAGAGCGTGAGCCATGCGAGCAGGGCCGGCGAGCCGAGCCCGAGGAGGATGTAGATCGGCCCCCAGAGGAAGAGCACGATGAGCGCGATTCGCGCTCCCAACGAGTCCAAAAAGACCCACTTCGGAGAGTGGTTGTCGACGGCCTTGCCGGAGTGGAAGAAGAGCGCGGTCGATGCGGCCGCCGAGCCCAAGTAGACGATGAAGACGCCCGCGTCCGTGAACCTCGCGTCCTGCCAAAGGAACACGGGAAACGGGCCGTAAAAGATGTCGAAGCCGATGCTCATCGCGCCGAGCGCCGCGAGGAAGAGATACTCTCGGCCGGGAAGCTTCCCCGAGCTCGAGCGCGTTAGGTCGATGATGCTGACGACCCGGTTCCGAACGTGGCGCAGCCGCTCGACCACGCCGCGGTGGAGGTTCACGAGGTCAGAGACCGACGCCCGCGGGATCCGCGCCGACGGCTCCTCGATCCACGCCCACGCAACCGCCGCCGAGACGAGCGCGAGAATCCCCGAGAGGATGAGGAGGCCCGTCATTACCGAGATCGCCGACTGGTTGTAGCCGATGACGAAGAGCCAGACGAACCCGAGCCCGAGGCCGATCGTCGTCCCGAGCCCCGAGATGAGGCTGAAGAGCCCGATGTCGGTCGGCCACCAGCGCTTGTGGCGGGTCTCGAGGAGAAGCATCGTGCCGATCGGAGCGCTCGCGGCCGACGCGAGGCCCTCGACGACGTTGAGCCAGAAGTAGGTCAGCAGGTTGTGAGCGAGCGCGATCGCGACGATCGCGAGCCCCGTGGCGAGGAACGACCCCACGAGGAAGAACTTCCGGTGCGCGATTCGGTCGGAGAGGTTCCCCCAAAGGATCGTGAACGGAACCTGGCTCATCGCGCTCGCCGCGATGATGATCGTCACCGCGAACGCCGAGGCTCCGAAGTGCTGGAGCGCGAGCAGGGGGATGAGCGGGGTCGCGATCCCGTCCGAGATCGCGAGCGGGAGATAGGCGAGGAACCAGAGGTCGCTCGACGACGGCCGGACCAGGGTGCGGGCCTTGACGTCGATCGACATGGCGCCGCCTCCCTGGTGAACGGGAAGAGTTCCGGGCCGGGGGGATAAAGCCAAGGTTGCTGTCGAAAGACGCGGGAGGTTCCCGACGCCCGTGAAGGGCGTCGTGGGCGATCAGTCGACCGGAAGCTCGAGCAGCGTGAGCAACTCGCGGTGCTCCTCGTCGGAGATCCACTCGACCTTGAGATACTCCTTCAGGAACTCGTTCGAGACGCCCAGTCGACGGGCCTCGTCGACGACGAACCGATACGCCTCGACCTCGGTCCATCGCTTCACGTAGCTTACGCCCGGCGGCCAGAGTTCCGCGCCCGCCTGCCGCTGGATGACGTGGCAGAG
>JASHWY010000122.1 GCA_030043835.1 Thermoplasmata archaeon | reverse complement strand
ATCCGGAGCCTTGGGGGCCGGGCCGACCTCGTGACGCTGGGCAAGGTGATTGGTGGGGGACTCCCGATCGGGGCGTACGGCGGACCGCGCGAGATCATGGAATGCGTGGCGCCGCTCGGCAACGTCTATCAGGCGGGGACTCTCGCCGGTAATCCGATCGCGATGGCGGCGGGACGGGCCACGCTCGACGCGCTCACCTCGTCCCGCTACGCCCGTCTCGAATGGACGAGCCGGGCGCTCGAACGGACCCTCGGCGAGCTGGCGGCCGAGGAGAACGCCGAGCCCTTCCGGATCAACCGGGTCGGTTCGATGCTGGGGCTCTTCTTCACGGGCGAACCGGTGGTCGACGAGCCGAGCGCGCGGCGCGCCGATCGACGCCGATACGCCGCCTTCTTCCACGAGGCCCTGAGGGGCGGGATCGTGCTCCCTCCCTCTCCCCTCGAGACGACGTTCGTTTCGATGGCGACGTCCGTCCGAGACCTCGAGCGCGCGACGCTTCCTTTCCGCCGAGCGTTCCGCGAGAGTCGCCGAAGGGGTCGAGGCTGATGCGCGACCGCCTCGTACGCGCCCTCCGGGGAGAACCCGTCGATACGACCCCGATCTGGCTCATGCGTCAGGCCGGTCGCTACCTTCCCGGGTACCGGGAGCTCCGGCGGACCCATTCGATCCTCGATATCGCCCGAACGCCCGAGCTCGCGGTGGCCGCGACGCTCGAACCGGTTCGGAGGTTCGACGTCGACGCAGGGGTCGTGTTCGCCGACATCACCTTGCCGTTCGCGGGACTCGGGGTCGACTTCCGCATCGACGCGGGGCAGGGACCCATCGTTCCCCATCCGATCCGTTCCGAGGAGGACATCGACGGTCTCACGCCCTTCAACGCCGCCTCGGTCGACTTCGTCGGGGAGGCCATCCGAGGGTACCGGGCCGAGGAGAAGGAGCGGCCGATCGTCGGGTTCGCCGGAGCTCCGTTCACGCTCGCTGCCTACCTCATCGAAGGGGGAGCTTCCCGGGAGTTCGCGGAGACGCGACGGCTCCTCTATGCGGACCCCGAGCTCTTCGACCGCCTTTTGGATCGTCTCTCCGACATGACGATCGCCTACCTTCGCCTGCAGGCCCGGGCCGGCGCTAGCGCGCTCCAGCTGTTCGACACCTGGGTCGGCCTCCTTCCGATCGCGGAGTTCGTCGACCACGTGCGGCCCCGCCTTCAGCGGATCTTTGCCGCGCTCCGTTCCGAAGGGCTCCCCACGATCTACTTCTCGACGAGCTCGGCCCACCTCGTGGGTGCCCTCGGCGAGGTCGGAGCCGACGCGCTCGGGGTCGACTGGCGGCTACCGCTCGGCGCGGTACGGGCCCAGCTTTCGCGACCTCTCGCGCTGCAGGGCAACCTCGATCCGGGCGCGCTATTGGGTTCGCACGAAGCGCTCCGCCAGGCCGCCCGAGCCGTGTTGAGCGAGGTTCCCGACGGACGGGCACACGTTTTCAACCTCGGTCACGGTGTCCTCCCCGAGACCCCACCGGAGGCGGTGGCCGCGCTGGTCGACTTTGTCCACGCGAGCGGTCGGAAGTCAGACGGTCGATGAGCCCGACACGAGGTGACGGAGCGACCGCGGTCCTCTTGATGGGCTACGGGAGCCCCGAAGGGCCGGAGGAGCTCCCGGACTACCTCGCGGAGGTGATTCACCGCCGCCCGACCCAAGCCATGGTGGAGGAGTATCGCCGACGCTACGCGCTGATTGGGGGCTCACCGCAGCGCCGCATCCTTGAGTCGCTCCGGGAGAAGCTCGAACGGCGGCTTCGCACCGTACGGCCCGGTCTTCCGGTCTACCTCGGGGTAAAGCACTGGAAGCCCAACGTGACGGACGTCGTCCCGAAGATCGTTCGGGATGGATTCGACCGGATCATCGCGATCCCCCTCTCCCCCTACGCTTCCACCTGGATCCTCGAGCCGTACCGGGCCACGCTCGAAGCCGGACGAGCCGCGTCCCCGCGACCCCCGCGGCTCGACCTTAGGACCGCCTGGCACCTTGACCCGAACCTCATTCGGTACTGGTCCACGGCCATCCGCTCGGAGCTCGATCGCGTCCAGGACCCGTCGACGGTCGTCCTGCTCTCAGCGCACAGCCTCCCCCGCCGCATGGAGGAGAAAGGCGATCCGTACCCTGGGATTCTGGCGGAGACCGCCGGAGCCATCGCCCGTGCGGGAGCTCTAAAGCGCTGGATGTTCACGTACCAGAGCCCCGGAAACACGACCGAGCCCTGGCTCGGTCCCGACATCACCGAGCGGATCGAAGAAGCAAAAGCGCAGGGTTCCGCCTCGGCGCTCGTGGCGTCGTTCGGTTTCATCTTCGACCACCTCGAGGTGCTCTACGACCTCGACATCGTTGTCCGTGAGTTCGCCGAAGAGCACGGCGTTCGTTACCAGCGCGTCCCGATGCCTAACGACGCCGACGATATCGTGGAGGCCCTCACGAACGTCGCGCTCGAGAAGGAAGGGGGGAGGGGCTGACCGTTCCCGAACGGTAGCCCTCGCCACCCCGTTCCGCATCACCGTCCTCGCCGTACGCGACGCAACGAGGTGACGGTCGGGGACCGTTTCCACGACGTTCGGTGTTGCGTATTCCGGCCACCGGGAACGCGAGTCAGCGTGGGCGGAAGGCCGCTGGCCGAAGCGGGTCTCCCCCCAGCGCTTTAACGCTCTCGCCAAGTCCCTCTACCCATGCCCCGCCAGCGGGTGGTCATCCTCGGTGCCGCCGGGCGGGACTTCCACAACTTCAACATGCTCTATCGCGGGCATCCCGAGTACGAGGTCGTCGCGTTCACCGCGGCCCAGATCCCGAACATCGCCGGTCGGTCGTATCCTCCCGAGCTTGCGGGGCCTCTCTACCCGCACGGGATCCCGATCGTGCTCGAGCAGGAGCTTGCTCAACTGGTCGAGAGGGAGCGGGTCGACTTGGTCGTGCTCTCCTACTCCGACCTCCCTCACGTCGAGGTGATGCACAAAGCCTCGATCGCCCAGGCCGCGGGGGCGAACTTCCTCCTCCCCGGTCCCCGCGCGACCCAGGTCCGTTCGACGAAACCCGTTGTCTCGATCTGCGCCGTCCGCACCGGCGCCGGTAAGAGCCCCCTCACCCGGTTCGTCTCCCGCTATTTTCGCTCGCAAGGGCGTCGCGTCGTAATCGTACGGCACCCGATGCCCTACGGAAACCTCGCGGCCGAAGCGGTCCAACGGTTCGCCTCGATGGAGGATCTCGACGGAGCGCACGCAACCATCGAAGAGCGGGAGGAGTACGAGCCCCACTTGCGCGAAGGAACGGTCGTGTTCGCCGGGGTCGACTACGGACCGATCTTAAGGGCCGCGGAAAAGGAGGCCGACATCGTTCTCTGGGACGGCGGCAACAACGACGTTCCGTTCTACGTCTCCGACCTTCAGCTGGTCGTAGCGGACCCGCACCGGGCAGGTCACGAACTCACCTACTATCCGGGCGAGACGAACTTCCGGATGGCCGACGTGATCGTGGTGAGCAAGACCGACTCCGCCCGGGCCGAGGACGTTCGAACCGTCGAGGAGAACGCAGCTCGCGTGAATCCGAGGGCCCGGGTCCTTCGAAGTGCGCTCCGCGTGACGATTGCCGGGGCGCCCGACCTCAAAGGCCGTCGGGTGCTGGTCGTGGAGGATGGACCCACCCTCACTCACGGCGGCATGGGCTTCGGGGCTGCAACCCTCGCGGCGGAAAAGAACGGGGCCGTGATTGTGGATGCCGAGCTCTCCGCGGTCGGTAGCCTCGCTCGGTTGTACGACCAATATCCCCACCTCCACAAGGTGCTCCCGGCGATGGGGTACGGCGCCGAGCAGATCCGCGAACTCGAGGAGACGATCCGACGGTCGAGCGCGGAGATCGTCCTCGACGGGAGCCCGGTCGACCTACGCCGGTTGATCAAGGTCCCCCAGCGAATCGTTAACGTCGGTTACGAGTACGAGGATCTCGAGGGCCGGATGGCGGAAGTGTTGACCGGATTCCTGAAGGGATTGACGGTGTACCGAAAGTCGGTCGGTTCGCCGACGGCTACTCGTCGATCGCGAAGACCGTCCTCGCATCGTTGAGAGCGTCCGACGGGTACGGCCTCCCTTCGACGAAATGGCGAGCGTAGAGTCGACCCACCTCGGTCAGCCGCGGGATGGCAAGCCGGTCCCCGATCTCGAGCAGCATGACCGTGGCGATCCCGTGGCCCAAGACGTTCAACGTGTCCTTGGCGGAAAATTGAGCCGCCTCCTCGCTCAAGGACGAAAGCTGTGCGAGCGCCTCCTCTACACGGTTCACGGCGAGCTCGGCGACGTCCTTGGCTTCGTGAATCCCCTCTCGCAGCGTTCTCAAGTCGCCGAGGAGCGAGAGGTGAGACTTCTTCTTCGCCAGCACCTCCAGCATGTCCAGGGCCTGGATGTTGCTCGGCCCCTCCCAGATGGGGAGCACGAGCGCCTCCCGATGCAGTCTCTCCACCGGGTATTCCTCTAGGAACCCTATGCCACCGAGCAGTTCCATCGCAGTCTGCGTACAGTGCGCCGCCATGTCGGCGGTGATGTTCTTCGTGAGGTGAGTCAGCAGCCTCGCATAGTGGTACCCGTCAGAGTACGGAGGGAGCTCCTTCCACGACTTCTCGAACTGATCGACCGCTTTGAGCGCCAGTGCCAGCGACCCTTCGATGGACACTTCGAGGTCCAAGAGGTCTCGCTGGACGAGCGGGTGCTCGATCAGGAACTTCCCAAAGGCCCTTCTCTTCTGAGCGTAGTAGTAGGCCTCCAGGAACGCCTTCCGAGCGATGCCGAGGGCGCCGAACGAGTTGGAAAGGCGCGAGACCATCAGATTCTCGAGGATGTAATAGACGCCGTTGTTGAGCTCCCCTATCGGTTGAGCCTCGGCGTCGCGAAATTCCACCTCCCCGGTGGGGACACTCGCCGTGGCGCTCTTCTCTTTGAGCCGACGCACGGTGAAGTTCCTTCGCCCGCCCGCATCGAACTTCGGCACCAGGAACATTCCGAGTCCCTTCGCGCCCGGCGGGCCTCCTTTCGGTCGTGCGGAAACGAGTGCGTAGTCTGCGAGGCCCGCGTTGCTCGCGAAGTACTTCGTGTCGCCCGTGATTCGCCAGCCCCCATCCTGGCGGTAGGCCTCGACCCGGTTGGCGCCGAGATCGCTTCCACCTTGCCGTTCGGTGAACCACGTGGCTCCGAACTTACAGTCCGCCTCCTCTCCGATCAGACGCGGGATGAGCTTCTTCTGCGCTTCATCGCCGTACTTATACAATGCGTGGGCGGTCTGATTGGTTACGGTGAGGATGCACGCGATTCCGGGGTCGGACACTAGATAGATCGCGGCGTAGTGCTCGAACCAGCTTCCTCCTCGGTACGGCGGGCGATTGACAGCGAACTCCTTGGTCAGCTTCTCAAGGACCTGCCGTTCCAGGAAATCGAGCGAGACCTCGTCGACTCTTTCGCCGTTGACGCTCCACGTGACGAGCCGGGGTCGTGCGACCTTGTCCACATAGTCGGCCGCTTCGTAGAGCTCCTTGCCGGCGAACGCGCCGAGTGAGGAAAGGTCGAGAGGCTGGCGAACGAAGTACCGTAGCATCGACCGGAACGGTCGATCGACGTCGAAGTGGTTCCGTCCGTACGAATTGGACAGGTGCGCGTAGACCGAGTCGACGACCAACGTCTCGCCAGCCTGGGGTCACGCGCTCTTTTCGTATATCCTGTGGGGGCGCGGCGCTTAGGCCATCTCCTTGACCCGGGCCGTTAGCCCACGCTACAGTCCAGTACGAGGGCCCCGACCACCTCTCCGGCCTTGAGCGCACCCAGGGCCTCGTTCGCCTCACCGAGCGGGCGGACGCTCACGGCGCTTTCGAGTCGCAGGCGCGTCGCTAGGTCGAGGAACTCCCGCGCGTCTTCGCGCGTGTTCGACTCTACGCCGACAATCGTCCGCTCGCCGAACAGGAGCCGGTCGTAGTCGATCACCGGGATCGGGCTCATGTGGATCGAGGCGATCGAGAGACGGCCGCCCTTCTTCAGTTCGGAAAGCGCGTCGAGGACCGAGGCCCCGGCGGGAGCGAAGACCACCGCGCCGTCGAGGCTGGGCGGCCGCGCGGCGGTCCCCTTCGAGCCGGTGAGGATTGACGCCGTCGCCCCGAGCCGCTCCGCGAGTTCGAGGTGCGCCGGGTTGCGCGAGTAGGCGACGGTCTCGTACCCCAACTTCGCGGCGAGCTGAAGGGCGAGGTGAGCAGAGCCTCCGAAACCGAAGAAGCCGATCCGTCCCCCCGGTCGCGGGAGGGCGAGCTTGAGCGCTCGGTAGCCGATGATCCCCGCGCAGAGCAGCGGGGCGAGGCTCGCGGCGTCCCAATCGGGCAGCGGGAACACGTAGCCGTCCTCGCCGGTGGCGTACTCGGCGTACCCACCGTTCTCGGTGTAGCCGGTGAACCGCTTCTTCTCGCAAAGGTTCTCCCGCCCGCTGACGCAGTACTCGCACCGTCTACAGGTCCAGCGGAGCCACGGGATCCCCACGCGCTGCCCCACGGAAAGGGAACCGACCTCTCCCCCGACGCCAACGATCCTCCCTACGATCTCGTGGCCCGGGATTACGGAGGGGCGAACGGACGGAAGGTCCCCCTCGACCACGTGGAGATCGGTACGGCAGACGCCGCACCGCTCTACCCGAACGAGGACCTCGTGCTCGCCGGGTTCGGGCGTCGGCGCGTCTTCGCGCGATAGCGGTCGGGTCGTTACATCGGCGGTGCCGTGCAACACCATCGCTTTCACCTCCGGCTTCCCGGGAGCCAAGAAGCGTGCGTACGGCACGTTTCGGCCCACTGCTCGGAGGAGGGGCGGAGGCGGATAACCGTTCGCGGCGGCATGGGCCGGCGGTGCGCAGGCCCTCGGGCCGGGCCCCGCCCGAAGTATGAAGCGCCCCGGCCGAGTTACCGATACGGCGACCCCCCATGGATCGAGAGGACCCGGGAGTCCGTTGGCTCCTTCGATCGAAGGATCCTTCGGTGCGGTACTTCACCCTCACCGACATTCTTGGCAGACCAGAAGGTGCGAGCGAAGTTATCGCAGCGAAGCGGCAGATTCCCAACGGCCCTCGTCTAAAGGCCCTCCTCTCCGGCCAGCGACCCGACGGAGGGTTTGGCGTGCACTGGTACAAGAAGTGGGCAGGGCCGCACTGGCGTCTCGTCTCGGCGGTGGAGCTCGGAGTCCCGCCCGAGAACGAGGTGGCTCGCAGGGCGGCCCGTTACCTCCTGTCACGGCTTCCGTGGCCCGAGGCAAGACCGTCGAGGATCGCGGGGTTGTGGAGGCTACATGCGTCCATACCGGGGAACGCCGTTGGCGTGTGCTCTAGGCTTGGGATGGCCGATGATGCGCGGGTGAAGCGGATCGCGGAGTTGCTCGCCGAGTGGCAGTGGCCGGATGGTGGGTGGAACTGCGATTCCGCGGAGGATGCCCGGCACTCCTCGTTCTACGAGAGCTTGTCAACCCTCTGGGGCTTGAACGAATATCTAAGGGTAAGGGGCGACGGGGATGTCCGCGACGCGGTCAACCGAGCTGCCGAGTTCTTTCTGAAGCATCGCCTCTTCAAGTCCTGCCATGGGGACACCGTCATGGACGCCCGATGGGTGAAACTCCACTATCCCCTGTATTGGCATTACGACATACTCCAGGCCCTACGAGTGCTGGACCGGGCGGGCAAGTCGGGAGACCCTCGGACGCGAGAGGCCTTCGATATCGTGAAATCCAAGCGCTCGAGGGACGGCACGTGGCGTCCGGAAGGCCGTTATTGGCGCCTCGGAAAAGCCACCGGACGCCCATCGGGCCGCCTAAGCGAGGTCGACTTGAACCGAGCCAGCACGGAGGTGGTCGACTGGGGGCGAGAGGGACCCAACGAGATGATCACGTTGAATGCCCTCAGATTCCTGGTGAGATCGGGGAGGCTCCCCTAGCGGTGGCGCGGCCGCTATAGGAACCCGAGGTCGATGGCGAATCCGCGGGGATCCGGTCGAGGGGATCGAGTCGTGAGAGATCCTCTTCGGGAACCCGTGAAGAGTTCTTCAGGGGCCGGGCGCTGGCTCTCGCGCGAGGAGCGCGTCCGGGCCGGCAAACGTCTGCGGCAATCTGTCCCCCGATCCCGCCACGCACGGTGGTCGCCCGAGCGGGATCGACCGGATCCGCTCGAACTCTTGGACGCGTCGAACGCCGGCCGAATACCGAAGCTGCTTCCGATCCGCTACGGGCGAATGTCGCTGTCGCCGCTCGCGTTCCTCCGCGGCGCGGCGACGGTGATGGCGGCGGACCTTGCGAGGACACCGCGAACCGGTCTTAACGTGCAGCTCGGGGGAGACGCGCACCTCAGCAACTTCGGGATCTTCGGCACCCCCGAGCGGAACGAGGTCTTCGATCTCAACGACTTCGATGAGACGCTGCCCGGCCCCTGGGAATGGGATGTGAAGCGGCTCGCGACGAGTCTCGTCGTCGCGACCCGTTCGAACGGGATGCGACGCGCCGTCGGTCAGGCGGCCGCCCTGCGGGCGGCCCGGGCCTACCGGGCGGCCATGACGGCCTACGCGACGATGCGGTACCTCGACGTCTGGTACTCCCACCTCGACCCGGACCGGGTCTCGCGTCAGGTCGCCCGCCTCGCCCGCCGGGTGATCGCCCGGTACGGGCGCCGAGCGCGCGCCCGCTCGTCGCTCACCGCCTTCCCGCACCTCGCGCGCGCGGTCGGCGGCGACTACCGGATCCGCGACCACCCTCCGCTCATCGTGCACTATCCGCGCGGGCAGGAGACCGAGCTCTCCCACGCGCTGTTCCAGAGATACTTGCGCACCCTCCCCGAGGAACGTCGGATGCTGCTCGAGCGGTACCGGCTGGTCGACGTGGCGCAGAAGGTCGTCGGGGTCGGGAGTGTCGGAACGGTGTGCTCCGTGCTGCTGCTGGTCGGCGATAAGGACACGGACGACCCGCTGTTCCTGCAGGTGAAGCAGGCCATGGCGTCGGCGCTCGAGCCGTACGCAGGGGCGAGCGCGTACCCGAACCACGCCGAGCGCGTGGTCGTGGGGCAGCACCTCATCCAGGAGGCGAGCGATGCCTTCCTGGGTTGGGGCTCGATTCGCGACCAGGACCTCTACGTCCGACAGCTCCGGGACTGGAAGGTGACCGGC
>JASHWY010000121.1 GCA_030043835.1 Thermoplasmata archaeon | reverse complement strand
ACCAGAATCGGCGTCTGTCCCGTCAGCATCGTTCTTCCCTCCGAGAGTACTCTCGGCTGTCGACATCGGTAGAAAAGCGGTTCTATTTAAAGAAATCGTAATTCGCCGCCGAGGGTGGCGTGGAGATTTTCGACCCCCCCTTCGCCGGAGGGACGTTCGGAGGAAGGGCGGTCTTCCGGGAACCCCCAGCGGGCGGGCCTCACGGTTGGAGACAGAAGCGGCGCTTACGTACCGTACCGACGGCGTCGTACCTGGAACGAGCGGATCGCGCGAAGGAACTCGAGGCGCGTGAGCCCCGGCCAGAGGACGTCGGAGAAGTAGAGCTCGCTGTACGCAGACTGCCAGAGGAGGAAGTTCGAGATCCTCTCTTCGCCGCTCGTTCGGAAGATGAGGTCGGGGTCGGGGAGGTTCGCGGTGTAGAGGTGACGGGAGACCGCCTCGGAGTCGATCGCCTCGGGGTCGAGGGTCCCCTCCTTCACCTGCCGCGCGAGGACTCGGATCGCCTCGACGATCTCGTCGCGTCCTCCGTAGGCGAGGGCGACGTTGTACTGGTACGCCTCGTAGCGGGCGGTCGCGCTCTCGGCGACCTTGATCGCTTCTTGGACGCGGGCGGGGAGCGCCTTTCGGTTCCCGATCACCCGGACCCGGATCTCGTTGCGATGGACCCGCTCGTCGGTGGCGATGTCTCGTAGGCTCCGTTCGAAAAGGTCCATGAGGTCGTCGAGCTCCTCGCGAGGTCGCGAGAAGTTCTCGGTCGAGAGGGCGTAGACGGTGAGGATCCGAATCCCGAGGTCGAGGCACCAGTTGAGCAACGCTTCGAGGGTGTCCCGCCCCTTCCGGTGCCCGTCGGCGACCTCGAGCCCACGCTCTCCGGCGAACCGACGGTTGCCGTCCATGATGATGGCGAGGTGCCGCGGGACCGGCTCGGCCTTCACGAGCTCCAAGAGCCGCTTTTCGGTAAGGTCTCGTAACGTGTCGCCGACGACGTGCGAGAGGTACGGCGACGAGCGGGCCTCGTCGGGTGGGGTCGGCGGCACGGACTCCCGAGCCCCGCACCGACCATAAGTCGTGGGGGTCCGGGGGAGAGGGGCCCGCGTCGGACGGGAGAGAGCGCCCTGGTCGGGAGTTCCGGGTCGAGGGGGCCTACCCCTCGGCGCCTTCGAACCCGAGTCGCAGGCTCGACAGACCTACATCCTAGACCACTAGACTACCAGGGCAGCTCCGCGGGCCCTAGCCCCCGCATCGTATGAACCTTGCCTCGCCGGAGGCTTCCTTTGGGGCGGCGTCGACGCGTGCCGGCCACCCCCGACCCCGCTTCGCGCGCCGGCGCGCTCGCGCGAGCGCGCGCGTTCGACCGGCGAGAAACCTCGAGGTAGCGTGACCCCGTCTGCGAGTCGAAGCCCCGATTTATGTACCGGACGCTCGACCTCTAGGCTCTGCCGCGGGAGGACGAAAGCATGGGCGCAGTCATCGGTTGGTTCGCGACGATCATCGCCGTTCTCGGTCTCGTCATGGCCCTCCATCATCTGGGGGTCGACATCGCGTCGGCGATCGGCGGGGTCGCCCGCAACGTGGAGGGCTTTCTCAACACGCCGGTCGTGAACCTCTAAGGCCGGAAGCTCGACCGCGTTCCACCGGACGTCCGACGGGCGAGCGCCTTCGCTAGGTCGCGGGGGCGAACGACCCCATCGGGCGTGATGAACGCCGTGACGAACCGAGCGGGCGTCACGTCGAACGCGGGGTTCCGTGCGTGGCTAGCGAGCGGGCTCGTCCGGGTGCCCGCGAACCCCAGGACCTCGAGCTCGCCTCGCTCTTCGACGGGAATCGTTCTCCCGCTCGGGCTGCGCGCGTCGAACGTGCTCCACGGCGCGGCCACGTAGAACGGGACGCCGTTTTCGCGGGCGACGACGGCTTTCTCGTACGTCCCGATCTTGTTGGCGAGGTCACCGTTGCGAGCGATCCGGTCGGCGCCGACGATGACGGCGTCGACCTGCCCGCTCGCGAGGTAGTAGCCGGCCGCGTTGTCCGCGATCACCGCGTGGGGGATCCGCTCGCGGGCGAGTTCCCACGCCGTGAGGCGCGAACCCTGGAGGAGAGGACGCGTCTCATCCACGTAGACGAAGAGGTGCGCCCCGCGCTGGCGAGCGAACCGCAGCGGCGCGAGGGCGGTCCCCCACTCGACCGTCGCGAGCGCCCCTGCGTTGCAATGGGTGAGCACTCGATGGGCGCGAGCGAAGAGGGGGGCCCCCGCGACCCCGATCCGGTGGCACTCGCTCACGACCTCCGCTCGATAGGCGTCGGCCGCCGCCTCCACGTCGTCTCCCGCGGCCCACGCGCGGCGAACCGCTTCGATCCCGACGAAGAGGTCGTGGCCGGTGGGGCGCGTGGCGCGGAGCGCCTTCGCGGCGCGGTCGGGGGAGTAGCGGCCCTCGCGATGCCCCAGCACCATCCCGTAGGCGGCGGCGACCCCGATGGCGGGCGCCCCGCGCACCGTGAGCGTGCGGATCGCGTCGGCGACCTCCGAGAGGCGCGTGAGCCTCCGCACGACGGTGCGCGCGGGAAGGGCCCGCTGGTCGATCACGTGGAGGGCTCCGCGGCGATACCAGAGCGCTCGAACCGGCATCGCGGACCCTTACGCGTCGAACGTGTGGAGGAGGTCGAGCCAGTCGGCCGACACGGTCCGGGTCGTCCCGAGCGCCTCGTCGAGAGGGATCCCGACGATCGATGGGCCTCTTAGCACCGCCAGCTCTCCGAACCGGCCCGCGAGCGCGAGGTCGACGGCGGCGGCGCCAAGGCGCGTCGCGAGGATCCGGTCGAAGAGATCGGGCGGGCCCCCTCGCTGAATGTGGCCGATCTGGGCGCTGCGGGTTTCAACCCCCGTCGCGGCCTCGATGCGGCGCGCGAGCTCGATGCCGACCCCGCGTTGCCCCAGGAGCTCGTGGCCGAACTCGTCCTTGGTTCCGGCCTCGCCCCGGCTCGTGCCGAGGTCGATCCCTTCGCTCGCGACAATGAGAGCGTGCCCCCGGGCACCGACCGCGGCCTTCACGTGCCGAAGCAGGGCGCTCTCGTCGTACGGCTCCTCCGGGACGAGGGTCACGTCGGCCTCCCCCGCAAGACCGGTCGCGAGCGCGACCCAGCCGGCGTGGCGTCCCATGACCTCGAGGACGATCGCCCGGTGGTGGCTCCCCGCCGTGTCCCGGAGCCGCTCGAGGGCATCGACCGCCACGGCCGTCGCCGAGTGGAAGCCGAACGTCCAGTCGGTTCCCGAGACGTCGTTGTCCATCGTTTTCGGGACCCCGACCACCGGCCCGCCCCGGCGGTAGAGCTCCCGGGCGGCGGAGAGCGTGTCGTCGCCTCCGACCGCCACGAGGGCGTCGATCCCCTCCTTGCGCAAGGTCGCGAGAACGCTCTGCGCGTCGGCCTCCTTCACGAACGGGTTCGTCCGGGAACTCCCGAGGATCGTGCCACCTCGACCGAGGATCCCGGTGACGTCGCGGAGCGAGAGAGGCTGGACGAGATCGTCCCGAACGCCCTTCCAGCCGTCGAGAAAGCCGACCGACTCGTGCCCCGAGCGGGCCGCCCGCAGGACGATCGCTCGGATCGCTGCGTTGAGCCCCGGGCAGTCCCCACCGCCCGTGAGGACGCCGAACTTCACGCCGGGACCTCGAGGTACTCGCGCGGGGCGGTGGTCAGGAACTCGTAGCCGTTCTTCGTGACGACGATGTCGTCCTCGATCCGGACCCCGCCGCGGCCGGGGAGGTAGATCCCCGGTTCGACCGTGATGGCCATGCCTTCTTGAAGCGGGTCCTCGGCATTCGGCCCGTAGCC
>JASHWY010000120.1 GCA_030043835.1 Thermoplasmata archaeon | reverse complement strand
AAGAGCGACCGCCAGACGTCCGCGATCTCGCCCAAGGTCGCCCCCACACGAACCGCGGAGAGGACGGGCGGCATGACGTTCTCTCCTCGCTCCGTCGCGTTATGGAGCTCGCGAAGCGCCTCCTCTACGGCTCGGGCCTTCCGGGTCCTTCGCCATCGAGCGACCTCGGCGACCTGTCGCCTCTCCTCGGCCGGGGTGATCCGCTGGCCGGCAACGCCCTTGTGCCGTTCTTCGGGGAACAGCGAAAAGCCGGGATTGCCGTCCGTGAGGTCGTTGACCCCGACCAGGATCTCCTCCTTGCGCTCGCGCTCCAGCGCAGCGCGGTACGCCTCCCTCGCGATCTCGGCCGCGAGGTAGCCGCGCTCGATCGCCGCGATCGAGCCGCCCATCGTCTCGATCCGGTCGAGGTAGCTCCGGGCTTCCTCCTCGATACGGTCCGTCAAGTACTCGATCTCGTACGACCCTCCGAGCGGGTCGACCGTGTTCGGAACACCGGACTCCTCGGCGATGATCTGCTGCGTTCGGAGGGCGAGGCGGGCGGAAGACTCTGTCGGCAGCCCCAGCGCTTCGTCGAGAGCGTTCGTGTGGAGCGATTGCGTTCCTCCGAGAACGGCGGCGAGCCCCTCGAGCGTCGTACGAACGACGTTGAGCTCGGGCTGCTGGGCGGTGAGGCTCGAACCGGCCGTTTGCGTGTGGAACCTAAGCTGCGCGCTCCGCGCGCTCTTCGCGCCGAACATCTCCCGGACGAGCGAGGCCCAGAGGCGTCGGGCCGCGCGGAATTTGGCGATTTCCTCGAGGAAATTCCGGTCTGACGAGAAGAAGAACGAGAGGCGGGGCAGGAACTCATCGAGGTCGAGCCCCCGCTCTCTGACCGCTCGAACGTACTCGATCGCGTTCGCGAGCGTGAACGCGACCTCCTGGGCGGCGGTCGCGCCGGCCTCGCGCATGTGGTAGCCCGAGACCGAGATGTAGTTCCACTGAGGCATCTCCCGCGTTGCGAACTCGATCACGTCGACCGCGAGCCGCATCGAGGGACCGGGAGGGTAGATGTACGTTCCTCGAGCGACGTACTCCTTCAGGATGTCGTTTTGGACCGTACCCCCTACGCGGGCGCGGGGAACTCCCTCCTCTTCGGCGACCGCGACCAAGAGGCCGACCAGGATCGGGGCTGTCGCGTTGATCGTCATCGAGACCGTGGCCCGATCGAGCGGAAGGCCACGGAGGAGCGTGCGCATATCGCCGAGCGTCGAGATCGGCACGCCGCAACGGCCGACTTCCCCCCGAGAGCGGACGTGATCCGAGTCGTAACCGTTCTGGGTGGGGAGGTCAAAGGCGACCGAGAGGCCCGTCTGCCCTCCCCGGAGGAGGAAGTGGAAGCGTCGGTTCGTCGCCTCGGCGCTTCCGAACCCCGAATACTGACGGAACGTCCAGAGGCGGCCCCGGTACATCGTCGCCTGGATGCCCCGCGTGTACGGCGGAGCGCCCGGGAAGCCGATCCGCTCGAGAAACGAGCCGTCGGGGTCGTCGGGCGGTTCGACGAGCAGAGGAAGTCGGCCCTCGTGGTCCTTCGCTCTGGCCGCGCTCTTGGTCTCGTTCTCCCGGGGCCCCGGGCGGAGGGCCCTCCTGGCTGGGTCGTGCGAACGGGCCATCGGGAATCGGACCGGCGAACGCTATTAATGGACTTCGCGACCACCGGAGAGCGTCCAGAGGCTCGTGAGGTCGAGCTCGGCCCACGCCACCGGAACCGGCACTCCGAGCTCGGCGAGGATCCGGGGGTCGATCTCGCCGAGCTCGGCGACGACTTCACCGGCGACGCGGGCCCTTGCCGCGCGTCCGGCAATGGTTCCCGGCAACTCCGCCGGTTCCCGGACCGAGATCACGTCGACCGTTCGCAAAAGGTACTCCGTCCATCCCGCGGCGTCGGCGAACCCCGCGGTCTCGGTCGCGAGGAGGAGCCCGGCCCGATACCGCGTCTCGCCTCCGCTCTCGGCCTTCGGCTGGGCCACGACGACCGGACCGACCTCGCCGAACCGTTGGGGGTAACCGTGGCGTGTGTTGCGGCCCAGTACGTCGAGATGGGAGAGCAGCAGACGATCTCTAAGGTAGGCGAACTCTGAGGAAACGGGATTGTTGAGCCGGATCGGGCCGGCACCCCGGAGACGGGCGACCGCAGCCTCCGAGACGAGGAGCGAGGTGTGCGGAGCGGCAAGACCCAGCCCGAGGAGAGCGGTCGCCATCCGGCGGCGGAAAATCGTTTCGTTCCGGCGTCGACCGCGCGTCGCGCTCGGTGGGAGCAGGCCGTCCTCCGGACGAATCGGCGCGGCGATCACGACCTCCTCGGCGAGGTCGACGGCGCTCATGAGGTCGGGCCGCCACGGTGGGACGGCGACGTCCCAGCCTCCGGAATGTGGCCGCGGCGAGAGACGCGCCCGGCGTAGGCGGCGCTCGACTTCGGCCGAAGAAAGGGCCTCCCCGGCGATCCCCCGGAGGGTCGGCCCGGGGAGAAGAACCCTCCGTGGGGCCAGGAGCGCGCGTCCGTCGTCGATCGGCCCCTGCGGCCCCACGAGACTCACCGGGGCCGCCGACCATCCCCGCGCCGCGAAGACGACCAGAAGGAGCCCGAGCGCTTCGCGGTTCAACCGCCCACGGATCCCCGTCGATTCGAGGAGGAGGGTCCGGTCTCCGACCCTCGCTTCCCCACCTTCGCGGCTGTTGAGGATCGGGGGGATACTGAGGATCGTTCCGCTCGCGTCGCGTAGCGTGAGGCACCGATCCTTGACACGACCGAAGGCCCCGAAC
>JASHWY010000119.1 GCA_030043835.1 Thermoplasmata archaeon | reverse complement strand
CGCGCGAGCGTCGAAGAGCGCGTCCGGCGGGAGTTCCATCGCCAGTCGCCGCGCGTGCGCGCCGGCACCATCGCCGTGGCGCTCTCGGGCGGCAAGGACTCCGCGGTGGCGCTGGCCCTCACCCACCGGCACTTCGCGCGGCGTCCGACGGTACGCGTCGTCGCGCTGACCGTGGACGAGGGGATCGCCGGGTACCGCTCCCAGACCATCGCCGCGGCCGCGGCGCTCTGCGGCCGCCTCGGCGTCGAACACCTCGTCGTCCGGGCCGAAGAACGGTTGGGGACGACGACGGACGCGGCGGCGCGGGCGCTGCCCGACGTCGCTCCCTGCTCGTTCTGCGGCGTCTGGCGGCGACGGCTGCTCAACGACGCCGCCCGCGACGTGGGCGCCGGTCATCTCGTGGTTGGGTTCAACTTGGACGATCTCGCCCAGACGGTGCTCATGAACCTCGTGCACGGAGATTTGGATCGCCTCTCGAGGATGGCGCCGCACCGGAACCGCCAACCGGGCCTCGTGCCCCGGATCGCTCCGCTCGCCGGGATTCCGGAGCGCGAGGTGTTCCTCTACGCGCGACTTAAGGGGCTCCCGTTCGACCACGGGGAGTGTCCCCACGCGGGCCGGGCCGCCCGCAACCTCTACCGGGAGATCGTCTGGCAGCTCGAGGAAGCCCAGCCCGGAACGCGCCAGGCGCTCCTGCGCACCCGGGAGCGGCTCGTCTCGCGGCTCCTTGAGGCGGAGCCGGTGGAGGCTCCGGCGCGATGCCGAGCCTGCGGCGAACCATCGGCTGGGGAACTCTGTCGCGCGTGCGAGTACCGGGAGCTCGCGCGCGTTAGGCCGACCGAGCCACTCGCAGGGTCGCCGTGAGCGCTCCCGGGCCGGCCCTCGAGGGCAGCGACCCGCGGGAGTCGGTCCAACGGAGGGTCTTCGTGGTCGGCGCCGGCATCATGGGAAGTGGGATCGCCGCCCAGTGCGCGCTCTCGGGCTACCCGGTCACGCTCGAAGACGTCTCCGAGGAGCTTGCCCAGCGCGGCGTCGACCACGCCCGAAGAGCGATGGACCACGCGGTCGACCGCAAGCGGATCGGACCGGGAGAACGCGACGCCGCCCTCGGCCGCATCGACCTCGCCATCGGGCTCCGGCGGGCCGACACCGCCCAGATCGTGATCGAGGCTGCCCCCGAAGACCTCGCCCTAAAGCGCCGCCTCTTCTCCGAACTCGAGACCGCGACCTCGCCGTCCGCGCTCCTCGCCTCCAACACCTCGTCCCTGCCGATCACGTCGATCGGACAGGAGCTCCACGACCCGGGTCGGCTCGTCGGCCTCCACTTCTTTAACCCGGTCCTCCAGATGGCCCTCGTCGAGCTCATCCCCGGCCACCGGACGCGACCGGAGATCGTCGAGACCGCCCGCCGGTTCGCGACGAGCCTCGGGAAGACCGTCGTTACGAGCGCCGACACGCCGGGCTTCGTCACGACCCGGGCCGTGGCCGTCCTCATCAACGAGGCCGCGTGGATGCTCTTCGAGGGGGTCGCGACGCGCGACGACATCGACACGGCGTACAAGCTCGGATTCCACCACCCGATGGGCCCGTTCGAGCTCGTCGACCTGGTCGGAATCGACACCGCGGTGGCGATCCTCGACGTGCTCTGGGATGGGTTCCGGGATAGCCGGTACCGGGCCTGTCCGCTCCTACGTACCATGGTCTCTGCGAAGAAGCTCGGACGTAAGACCGGCGAGGGGTTCTACCGCTACCCCTCGCCCGGAGGGACTTCGTGAGCGGGTCGGATGCGGCCTTCGACCTCGCCATCCTGATCGTGGTCTCCCTCCTGCCGGCGCTCATCTATCTCAGCTGGGTGAGGAAGACCGAGCGTTACGGCCAGCAGAGTTGGGGACCCCTCCTCCGGGCATTCGTTTACGGCGCGTTCTTCGCGACGATCACCGCCGCGATCCTCGAGGGGATCATCGTCGCCGTCGGCTCCAAGGTGGCCGCGACCTACCCCGGGCCCGATTTCACCTTCCTCAACAGCAGCTCAACCTGGGGGGTCTTCTTCCTCGTCCTTGTCGTGGCACCGTTCATCGAGGAGGCCCTCAAGGCGTCCGGGGTCGCCGCCTCGCGTCAGCGGATCCAAATCCTCGCCGATGGCCCGACGTTCGGGGCGTCGGTGGGGTTGGGGTTCGGGTTCTTCGAGACGTTCCTCTACGGGCTGAGCGCCTACCTCGTGGGAGGCCTCGCCGCGGGCATCGTCCTCATCCTCATCCGCAGTGTCTCGAGCGTAGTGTTGCACGGGAGCTCGACGGGGATGTTCGGGTACGGCTATGCGCGCTCCAAGCTCGGCGTCCCGGGACCGGGCTCGGGGAGCTACTACCTCCTCGCCGTCGGGATGCACGCGACGTACAACGCCATCGCGTCCGTTGCGACGATCGCGGTGCTCCTCGGCATCACCGGCGTCGCGGCCACTGCGGCGGCCTACGTCGCGCTGCTCGCGGCGATCGGCTTCGCGTTCGGGGCGATCGAGCACGTTCGGACCGTCATCCAGTCGGGGGACTACCCGGCCCTCCTCGGCGGGCCGAACCGGTTCCGTCCGGGGACGGCACGCCCGCCCCGTCAGTCGTGAGGGGTTTCGCCTATCGCCCGGCGGGCGGCGACGGGTCGCTACGTCGTTGCCAGGCGGCCTCGCCGATCGACTGATAGACGCTCGCGGCCTCGTCGCCGGCGGGCACGTCGCCGGCCTGCCCGACATCCCTAATCCGAGCTTTCTTGAGGAGCCAATAGTGGATCCGCCACGTCTTGCCGCGGGAGACGGTGGCGTCCTCCTCCTCGCTCGTGAGGAGGCCTTCCTCCTCGAGCTGGTAGAACCGGTCCCGGTCCTCGCTCGAGAGCTTGTTGTCGAGGACCGAGTCCTCGAGGCCGAAGTAACCGAGGACCATGCGCGCCGCGGGCCGGGCCTCGGCGAGCGGGATCTTGCCGTGAGCGACGAGCGTCCGTTCGATCGCCCGGGTCAGTTCGAGCTCGGTGATCGACGCCATGGCCGAGCGAGGCACGGTCTCGGTGAGTAAAGCCGTTGCGCGCGAAGGGTCCTCGCCCCCGCGCGGCCGCGTCTCGGGGGGCCTGCTCCCGACGAGCTAATGGGTGCGGCCGGCTCGACACTCCGCGTGCCCGACCCCGCGACGTTCGACGTCCCCGACGCGGCGCTCGTCGCGGCTCAGCGGGCGGTCGACCGGGGGCTCTGCCCTGAGTGCTTCGGACGACTCTTGGGCCGTCTCGGGCACGGCCTCACGAACCCGCAGCGTGCGGCTGTGCTTCGAGAGCGGCTCGGTGGCTCCCTACCGCCCCTCACACAGCCGTGCTCGGTGTGCGGGGGGCTTTTCGACCGCTTACCGATCTGGGTCGAGCGGGCGGTGCGGGCCGCGGAGGGATACGAATGGCACCGGTTCACCTGCGGGTCGCGGTGGGACGCTGAGCTCCTGGCCCGCGAAGAAGCGCTCTGGATCGAGGTGGGCACCGAATGGGGAGAGAGCATCCGGTCGGCGTTCAACCGTGAACTGGGAAAGCTCGTTGAAGCGCGCAGCGGTGCCGTCGGCGGACCCGAACGCCCCGACCTCGTTCTCCTCGCGGACCTCCCCGTCGGTCGAGTCGAGCTTACGGTCCAGCCGCTCTACGTGCAGGGCCGGTACCGTAAGCTCGACCGCTCGCTGCCCCAGACCCGGTGGCCGTGCCGCCGGTGCCGAGGTCGAGGCTGCGACGCGTGCGGCGGCACCGGCAAGACCTATCCTACCAGCGTCGAGGAGCTCGTCGCCGCCCCCCTGCTCACGGCGACCGGAGCGGAAGGAACCCGCTTCCACGGCATGGGACGGGAGGACATCGACGCCCGGATGCTGGGCGACGGCCGACCGTTCGTGCTCGAACTCTTACGGCCCCGCAAACGAACGGTCGACCTCGGGGCCGCGACCCAGGACGTCCTCAAAGGTTCGGGAGGAAGGGTCGAGGTTCGTAATCTACGAAGTGCGGACGCGCACGACGTCGAGCGGGTCAAGGAGGCGAGCCCCGAGAAGAGCTATCGGATCGGCGTCCTCGGCGGCGTGCCGGTGGCAAAGGTTAATGAGACCCTCGAACTCGTTGTCGGCCGAGCGATCGCCCAGCGCACGCCGACCCGCGTCGCGCACCGGCGCTCCGACCGCGTCCGCTCGCGTCGGATCGTCGCTGCGCGTCTCGTCGACGCGAACGAGGGACGCTTCACGCTCGACGTGAGGACCGAGGCCGGCACCTACGTCAAGGAATGGGTGGAAGGAGATGGAGGACGCACCGACCCGAGCCTCGCCGGGCTCTTGGGGACCGCCCTCCGCGTCGAGTTCTTGGACGTGATGGAGATCCACGACTCGGAGGCGATGTAGCTCGATGGTGAAGAGTTCGAAGGGGTTCCGCTCCCGTTCCCGCGGAACGTTCACGAAGAAGGTCCGGGAGCGCGGGATGCCGCCGGTGAACCGGTTCCTCCGCGAGTTCAACGTCGGCGACCGGGTCACCGTCGTGCTCGAGGCATCGGACCCGCACGGGCAGCCCCACCCCCGCTACCAGGGGCAGACCTGCACGGTCGTCGCGAAGAGCGGCCGGGCCTACCGCATCGAGTTCTTGGACGGCGGCAAGCGTAAGGAGCTCGTCGCGACGCCGATTCACTTGGTCCCGGCGGGGACCCCGGGGAAATCCGATGCCTGAGCCGGTCCCGCTCTCCCGGGTCAAGGACCTCCTCGCCGAGGACGCGACCCACCGCACGCTCCCCCGCGAGGCCGGGCTCGCGCTCCAGCACGCCGAGCTCTTCGCCCGGCTCACGGCGGAGCAGACGGAGAAGCTCACCGCGGAATTGCGAGCGCTCCCGTTCGTCGACGCCGCGATCGCCGTGAAGGTCGCCGACATCCTGCCGCAGTATCCCGAGGAGATCCGCCTCCTCTTCTCGAAGGAGCGGGTCACGCTGGACGAGGCTCAGGTGACCCGCCTCCTCGAGATCGTGGCTCAGTACCGATGAACGGGAGGCCGACCCGTGGAAAACTTTGCGTACATACTCGACTACCTACCGAACGGCCGGCAGACCGAGCGGGGATTCCACCGCGAGCCGCTGGCGCTCGCGATCGGTGAGAGCGAGCTCAAGCTCTTCGAGCTCGTCCCCCGGCCCGGAGTGACGCTCGTCGCCGGGAGCCGCGTCCCGCTCGTCGCTCAGGCGGGAGCCCCTCCCCCGATCGACCACGTGCGCCGCCGGGTGGGGTACGACGAGCTCACCGTCGCCGCCCGCTCGGAGCTCCCGAGCGCCCTCGAGAGGATCGTGACCGGGAACGCTGCCAAGTACCTGCGCTTCTTCAACGAGTCGCCGGCGGTCTCCCGGAGGTTCCACCTCTTGGAGCTCCTTCCGGGTATCGGCAAGAAGACGATGCAGCAGATCGTGGACGAGCGGAAGCGCGCCCCGTTCGCGAGCTTTTCGGACATCGAGGCGCGGCTCCATTTGAAGTCCCCCGAGAAGCTGATCGTGGGACGGATCGAGCAGGAGCTCTCGGGTGTCGAGGACAAGTACCGGCTCTTCGTCGCTCCGTAGGCCCGTCGGCGCCGGCCCCTCGAACGCCCCCACCTCGGCGGAAGAGGTCCGCCACGTGCTCGATTCTCTCGGCGTCGTGGCCTCGAGCCGTTGGGGCCAAACGTTCCTCCTCAACCCGTTCGTCGCCGACGCCGAGGCGGCGCTCGTGGAGACTCAGCCCGGCCGCCCCGTG
>JASHWY010000118.1 GCA_030043835.1 Thermoplasmata archaeon | reverse complement strand
TGAGCGCGACCTCGTTCGCCACGTCCGCCTGCGTCGGGGTGGACAGCGGATCTCGGGAGAGGAGGGAACGCTCGTGCCGGGCCTCGTCGACCCCCACACGCACGCGCTGTTCGCGGGCGATCGGGCCTCCGAGATCCCGCTCAAGGTCGCAGGGTTGGACTACACGGAGATCGCCCGACGAGGAGGCGGGCTCTTCTCGACCGTGCGCACGACCCGACGGGCTCCGCGGGCTCAGCTCCTCGCGGCCACGGCCGCTCGGCTCCGCCGCATGGCTCGATGGGGCTCGACGTCGATCGAGGTGAAAAGCGGCTACGCGCTCACGCACGCGGGAGAGCTCGACCTCTTGCGGCTCATCCCACAGCTCGCCCGCCGGACCGGTCTCACGTTGGTCCCGACGTTCCTCGGGGCCCACGCCGTGCCCTCCGAGTTCCGGGGGAGGGCCGACGCGTACATCGACCTCCTCGTTCGACGTACCCTCCCCCGCATCGCCGCCGAACGCCTTGCTAAGTTCTGTGACGTCTTCTGTGAACCCGGATTCTTCTCCGTCCGCCAGTCATCGCGCCTCCTCAAGGCCGCCCTCGCTCTCGGCCTTGGCGTCAAGGTCCACGCGGAGGAGTTCGTCCTCTCTGGAGGAGCCCGGCTCGCGGCGCGACTTAACGCGCGCTCCGCCGACCACCTCCTTCACGCCACCGCGGCCGACCGCGACCGGCTCGCGAACGCCGGCGTGACGGCGGTGCTGCTCCCCGGGACCGCCTACTCGGTCGCTCCCTTACGCCGGACCCCGGCTCGGGAGATGGTCGACGCGGGCGTGCCGGTCGCTCTCGGCACCGACCTCTCACCGAACTCGTGGATCGAGGGCCTCCCGATCGTCCTCGCGCTCGCCGTACACGGCGGACGACTCACGCCGGCGGAGGCGCTCACCGCCGTGACGGTCAACGCGGCGCATGCCATCGGCCTCGAAGACCGAGGGACCGTGGCGGTCGGCCGGCCGGCGGACTTCGCGGTGTTCCCGGTCCCGTCGGCCGACCACATGGGGTACCGGTTCGACGTGATCCCGACGGTCGTTTATCGTCAGGGAAAACCGGTTTCTCCGCCGTAACTCCGTCAGTACATCTAAATAGGAGACACTTTCTCTCGCCGGCCGAGGTCGCCACAATGGCGGAACGCGTAGGCAAGGAGATGATCAGGCGCGAGAAGGGATATCTGTACTACCTCGGTAAGGACGGGTACCTCTGGAAGACTCCGACGAAGCTCAACAAGTCCGGGAGGAAGTCCCGAGTCGGGACCGAGAAGGTCATGCGCCAGGACGGGTACATGTACTTCCTCGACAAGAAAGGCTACATCTCCCGCGCCCGGATGAAGAACGCCTGAAGTCGACCCATCGTTGCCTGGCGGGACCTTCCCTTCGGGGGAGGTTCCCCTTTCCCATTCCTTGAGATGCTGTGCGGCATGTCCATCGTGGCGAGTTGATACGGGGCCGCTCCTCCACCCACGCCGAGGTCGTCGATGGGCTGTCGCACCGGTGACGATCCCAAGCGATGCGAGGGCTGCGGCGCCTTCCTCTGGGCCGCCGAGGAAGGGCTGTTTTGCGGTGAATGCGGGGTCGTGATGCCGTGCACCATGCGCGTCCTCCCGCTGCCGGTCGTTCCCGCGGGAGCCCCGGGCTCCTCCACCGCGAAGTAAGCCCTCCCGGGGCCGAGTCTCATCGTGCGGGTCCGACGAAATGCGCAACGCGTCTTCCTGAGGAACGGGTCGAGCGCTTCGACCGACACGTGGGGCGAGATTTGCGCGCTTCTCCGGCCTAGTCGGCTTATAGCACCTCGCGGTTGGGGCCACCCGGAGGGCTTTTGTTGAGTGTCTCGCGCGACACCGGACGTCTCTCGGAGGACCCTCGGTCGAGAGGAAACGGTCTCTCTTCGAGGGCGTTTCACCGTCCGACCGGGTCCGAAAAGGACTCGACACGGTGATATGCTCTCGATCGAAGGTACTCTCCTGCCTTCTACGGAGTAAACCCAGATGGCTGTTGCCAAGAAGCGCCCCGTGACCACGCCCGAGGAATCGGCCGGTCGACCGGCCACCGTCCGGATCGGTCGGGAATCGATTCCGATCCCCCGCCTCGTTCCGCGGGGCAAGACCCCGTTCGACACCGTCACGTGGCGGAGCCACGACGCGGTGATCAAGAACGCCGACGGTAAGGTGATCTTCGAGCAGAAGGGGATCCGGGCGCCGACCTCGTGGTCCGAGACAAGCGTCAACATCGCCGCGTCGAAGTACTTCCGCATCCTCCAGGGCCGACGCGAGAACTCGATCGACGGGATGATCCAGCGGGTCTGCCACTGGATCGCCCAGCGGGGCGCCGAGTTGGGGTACATCGACACGGCCGACGAGGCCACGACGTTCGAGGAGAGCCTCTCCTACCTCATGGTCCACCAGATGGCGGCGTTCAACAGCCCCGTCTGGTTCAACATCGGAGTGCGCGAGCCGCCCCAGTGCTCGGCATGCTTCATCCAGTCCGTCGCCGACGACATGGACTCGATCCTCGCCCTCGCGACGAGCGAGGGCCGTCTGTTTAAGGGCGGCAGCGGTACGGGGACGAACCTCTCCACTCTCCGCGGCAGTCACGAGAAGCTCGCCGGCGGAGGGATCGCCTCGGGGCCGGTCTCGTTCATGCGGGCGTTCGACGCGCTCGCGGGCGTGATCAAATCCGGCGGCACGACCCGCC
>JASHWY010000117.1 GCA_030043835.1 Thermoplasmata archaeon | reverse complement strand
GAGAGATGGTGAAGAGCGAGTTCGGGCAGGAGCCGAAGGTCCTTCGCATGACCGAGCTCGCGTACTCCGACGACCTCGCACGGTTCGCCGAGTCGGAGCGGTACGTGGGGATGCTTGCCGAAGGCTGGGAAGGGGTGCTCAAGGGAGAGCCCGCCACGTACCGGTACTGCGCTGCCCCCGCGCCCACCGTCCTCCTGCTCCTTCGGCACTACCCGCTCAGCGACGACGTGGGGTTCCGGTTCTCGTCGACCTCGTGGAGCGAGTACCCGCTCACGGCCGAGAAGTACGCGGGCTGGATCGCTGCGACGCCCGGAGAGGTGGTGGGCCTCTTCATGGACTTCGAGACGTTCGGCGAGCACCATCCCGCCCGCACCGGGATCTTGGAGTTCCTGAGCGCGCTCCCGAACGCCGTGCGGGCCCACCCCAACCTCACGTGGGCGACGGTCGACGAAGCGATCGAGGGGCCGCCCCGGGCGCCGCTCTCGGTCCCGTACACGATGAGCTGGGCGGACCAGAACCGGGACCTGGGAGCCTGGCTCGGGAACGACCTCCAGCGGTCGGCGTTCGAGGCGGTCAAGAAGGTGGGTGTCCTCGCGCTCCGCGCGAACGACCCGGGGGTCCTTTCCGACTGGCGAAAGCTCCTCACGTCCGACCATTTCTACTACATGTACGTGAGCGGCCACGGCGCGGACCAGGGGGTCCACCAGTACTTCTCGAGCTACGGCAGTCCGTACGACGCCTACGCCAACTACATGAACGCGCTGAGCGACCTCCGCCACCGAGCGCTCGACCGGCTCGGCGTACCGGTCCTCAAGTGACGGCCTGTCGAGAAGCTCTCTCACCGTTCGGGAAAGCGGACTCTTCCGTCTTCGTACTCGCAACCCCGCGGTCGAACGGCAGAGCGAGCCGATCGAGGGAATTCGGACGGGGCTCCGTGAGCCATCGCATATGGGTCCCTCCCTCGAGGGCAAGTCGAAGCTCGGACCGAGCCGTCCAAGGACCCGAACGCCTATGGCCCACCTCGAGCTTCCGCCTCCCGAGTGCGGTGGTGGATTCGGAGGAGAGGTCCCGGCGGGACCGGGAGCGGATCATGAAGGACCGGGAGCGGCTAAGGTATCGGGTGTACGCCGCCGTTCGGGAGGTTGTGCTCGCCACGGAACTCTTCCGACGCCATCCCGAGCTCTACGAGCCCGATGTGTTTGTGAACGTCTATGCTCACGTCGTCGACGCTAACACCTCGCTCAACGCGGGGCAGCTCCATCTCCTCCCGGTGGATGTCCGATCCCGAGACTTGAAACAGTTCGCCGAGGAGCTTTCCCAAGGCATCGCGAAGATCGCCCCCGGTCTCAACCTCGAGTTCACCACCGATCCGGCTCGGTTTGGGGGTTCCCAACCGATCCTGCTGGGCGACTCTCCGAGCGGCTATCGTGCCGTCCTTCTCCGCCGAGAGCAGGAGTAAGGTGAAGGCGAGGAACGACACGGGACGAAACCCGAAGCCGACGAACGGCTCGGCATCGCTCGGCTCAAGGGCCTCCTTCGGCCCACGGTCCCATGGCCCGGACCGCGACGCCCCCGGTCGGCGAAGGCGGCTCGGCCGTGAGGATTCCACCGACCCTCGGCGGATGATCATCACGGTGAGATGCGAGGTCGCGAAGACCTTGGTCATGAGAGCAACGAGTCCGCACCGGCGGACGGAATTCTCAGGACCGGTCGTCCACGGAGGACGACGTCTACTACCTCGCCCCCTCAGGCTTTGGACGCAAGTCCCGCACCCGACGCAGCAGAGTCGGGAGACTCACGCGCCCCACCCTCGTCGGTTGGGGTATACGCCTGCTCACCGAACTCGCTGACGTCCAATCCCCGTCGCTCCTCCTCCGGCGGCGTGCGCAGGGGAACGAAGTGATTGATCACTCGAAGTAAGACGTACGAGCCCACGAAGGCGAAGACCGCGACGACCGCGATGCCGAGGCACTGGACGAGAAACTGGTGCGGGTTCCCGTAGAGGAGCCCGTTGGGCCCTGCCGCGTTGACCGCGGTCGCGGCAAAGAGACCGGTCGCGGCCGTTCCCAACATCCCACCGACCCCGTGGGCGGCGAAGACGTCCAGCGAGTCATCGAGTCTCGTTCTCGCCCGCCACCGGGCGACGTAGTTGCACGCGATCCCCGCGGCGAGACCGATAAGGACGGCGGCATAGGGGGGCACGTATCCGGACGCAGGGGTTACCGCCGCGAGGGCGCAGACCGCGCCGACGGCCATCCCCACCGCGGACGGGCGCCCCTTGTCGATCCAGTCGATCATCATCCATGCGACCCCGCCGGCCGCCGCGGCGAGGTTGGTGTTGACGATGGCATAGACCGCGACCGAGTTGGCGGCCAGCGCGCTACCGCCGTTGAACCCGAACCAACCGAACCAGAGGAGAGCGGTCCCCAGGATCACGTAGGGGACATTGTTCGGGCGAGTCTCCTTGCCGAAGTCCATCCCCTGACCGATGACGAGCGCGGCCGCGACCGCAGAGACCCCGGCCGAGGTGTGGACGACGAGCCCTCCTGCGAAGTCAAT
>JASHWY010000116.1 GCA_030043835.1 Thermoplasmata archaeon | reverse complement strand
CCGGTCGAGCTCGAGGTCGGACCGGGCTCGGTCGGGGCCGCGCCCCCCTCGCTGGGGGGAGGCGTCGCCGCCGACTGGTAAAGCTTCTGGGCGATCACGTGGAGGACCTTCGTGAGGTCTTCGGTCGCCGCCTTGACCTGGGGCGTGGTCGCGTCCTTCTTCTGAACGAGGTCCCGGACCGCCTTGACCTGCTCGCGGAGGCGTTCCGCGTCGCCCGCCTCGATCTTCTCCTTCGAGTCCGTGAGCAGCCGTTCGGCCTCGTAGGCGAGCGACTCGGCCTGGTTCTTCGCGATGACGAGGTCGGCCCGTTCGCGGTCTCTGACCGCGAACTCTTCGGCCTGCTTCACCATCCGCGTGACCTCGTCCTTTGAAAGCTTGTTGGACGCGGCGATCGTGATCCCCTGCTTTCGACCCGACGCGAGGTCCTTCGCGGAGACGTTCAGGATCCCGTTCGCGTCGATGTCGAAACTGACCTCGATCTGCGGAACGCCCCGAGGGGCGGGCGGAATGCCGGTCAGGAGGAAGCTTCCGAGGGCGACGTTGTCCTCGGCCATCGGCCGCTCGCCCTGCGAGACCTTGATCTCGACCGTCGACTGGCTGTCGGCGGCCGTCGTGAAGATCTGGCTCTTGCGGGTAGGGATGGTCGTGTTGCGCTCGATCAAGTGCGTGAAGACCCCACCCATCGTCTCGACGCCGAGCGAGAGTGGCGTGACGTCGAGGAGCAAGACGTCCTTCACCTCTCCAGCGAGGACGCCGCCTTGGATCGCGGCCCCCGCCGCGACGCACTCCATCGGGTCGACGCCCCGTTCGATCGGCCGACCGATCGCGCTCTCGAGGAACTTCTGAACAACCGGCATCCGCGTGGGACCGCCCACGAGGACGATCCGGGAGATCTCCTCCTTCGAGAGCTTCGCGTCCTTGATCGCCTGCTCGACCGGCGCCTTGCAACGGTCGACGATCGGCCGCACGAGCTCCTCGAGCTTCGCACGGGTCAAGGGGAGGGCAAGGTGCTTCGGTCCCTCTGAGGTCGCGGTCAGGAACGGGAGGTTGATCTGGGTCTCGAGCGTCGAGGAGAGCTCGATCTTCGCCTTCTCGGCGGCGTCGCGGACCCGCTGCATCGCCATCTTGTCTTTGCGGATGTCGACGCCAGATTCCTTCTGGAACTCGGAGGCGATCCACTCCGTGATCGCGTTGTCCATGTCAGTGCCGCCGAGCTGAGTGTCCCCGCTCGTCGAGAGGACCTCGAAGACCCCCTCGCCGAACTCCATGATCGTCACATCGAGCGTCCCGCCGCCCAAGTCGAACACGAGGATCTTCTGGTTCTTGCCGGCCTTGTCGAGTCCGTAGGCGAGCGAGGCGGCGGTCGGCTCGTTGATGATCCGGACGACGTCGAGCCCCGCGATGGCCCCCGCGTCCTTCGTCGCCTGGCGCTGATTGTCGTTGAAGTAGGCCGGAACCGTGATGACCGCTTTCTCGACCTTCTCGCCGAGAAACGATTCGGCGTCCCGCTTGATCTTCTGGAGAAGGAACGCCGAGAGCTGCTGCGGGGTGTACTGTTTCCCATAGATCGAGTAGTGGTAGTCGGTGCCCATCTTTCGCTTGAAGGCGGTGAACGTCCCTTCCGGGTTCGAGATCGCCTGACGGCGAGCCGGTTCCCCGACGATGAGCTGTCCGTCCTTCGAGAACGCGACGTACGACGGGAACGCCTTCCCGCCCCCGACCGTGGTGCCCTCGGCGCTGGGGATGATGACCGGGCGACCCCCTTCGAGGACCGCCGCCGCCGAATTGCTCGTTCCGAGATCGATGCCAATGACCTTCGCCATACTGATTTCCTCGGGGTCGGCCGGAGTCGGCCGACCCGGATTCTTACGTATTTGGTAAGTAAGCACTCATATAAAAAGGGAGGCTAGTGGCGGAACTGTAACGTTAACGAGGCTTCACGACTGACGAGATTCGTCTGTAACAATTCGCGGCTTGCTCGCCTCCTCTTCCGGTCGAGACCCCAACCGCTTTGGTTGAACGGAGATTCGGGGTCGGTGTGACTTCCCGTCGTCGCCGCCCGAGTCGCGGCCGCGGCTCGCTCCCGAAGGCCGTGCTGTTCGACTTCGATGACACCCTCTTTGATCACTCGCTCACCTGCCGGGCCGCGCTCGGTCGGCTTCGAGCGAGCACGCCGTTCTTGAGGCGTCTTCCGCTCGACACGGTGTGGAGGGAATACTCCCGTCTCCTTGAGGAAGTCCACCCGGACGTTCTCGCGGGCCTACGGTCGATCGACGAGGCCCGCACGGAGCGGTTCCGCCGCTTAGGGTTTCTCGCGGGAGTGTCGATCGGCGTTGAGGAGGCGAGCGAACTCTCCCACCGGTATCGGTCGCACTACCAGCGGTTGCGACGTCCCGTGCCCGGGGTACCCCAGCTGCTGCGGCGCCTCCACGCTCGCGCCGTCCTTGGGATTGTGACCAACAACGAACGGGCGGAACAGGAAGAGAAGCTTACCGCGCTGGGACTCTCCCCATGGATCGATGCGCTGGTCGTCTCCCAGGACGTCGGAGTGTCGAAGCCGGACCCTCGAATCTTCGCGATCGCCCTCGACCGAGTGGGCGCGTCGCCGTCGGAAGCGGTGATGATCGGAGACTCGTGGGAGAGCGATGTACGAGGCGCCCAAGCAGCGGGGATTCGCGCGATTTGGTTCAATCGATTCGGCAAGACCCGTCCGGATCGACTCGAGGTCGACGAACTACGCTCGTTCCGCGCCCCGTCCCAAATCGAGCGGATTCTCTCGGCCTCGCGGTGAGCCCAGGGACGACGACCGGGAGCCGTCTTTCGAGCGCATTATATCGAGCCGTCCGTTCGGCCCACCGTGGTAGCGGCCGGCAAGTCGTGGACCGCTCTCGCGCGACCGGAGCTACCGGCCATGCGCGCGTGGAGGTCCGCGATCCATCGGGAGCCCGAGCTCTCGGGTCTCGAAGAGAAGACCCGCGACAAGATCGTCGGGGCGCTCAAGGAACTCGGGATCCCGTACCGCACCTTCGAGGATTTCCCCGGGGTCGTCGGACTCATCGGGGGCGATCGTTCCGGGCCGGTGGTCGCGCTGAGGGCCGAGATGGATGGGCTACCGGTCTCGGAGAAGACGAGCCTCCCTTTCCGTTCGCGCTTTCCGGGACGGATGCACGCGTGTGGGCACGACGTCCATATGGCCTCCCTTCTCGGGGCTGCGGCGGTCCTTTCTCGTCAGCCTCACCTCATGAGGGGTCCCGTGAAGCTCCTCTTCCAGCCGGCGGAGGAGGACGGTAACCGGGGTGGGGCGCTCCCGCTCATCGAACGAGGATGCCTCGAGCGGCCCCGGGTCGATTTCGTCGTCGGCCAGCACGTCCTCCCGAGCCTCCCGCTCGGCAAGATCGGCTGGCGGTCGGGACCGTTCATGGCGGCCGCCGACTTCTTCCGGATCACCGTGACGGGACGCGGGGGTCACGCCGCGACCCCGCAGCAAGGCCCGGACGCGATCCTCGTCGCGAGTGAGATCGTCTCGGGTCTCCAGGCCCTCGTGAGCCGGGTCCGTGACCCCGTCGATCCCGCGGTGGTGAGCGTGGGCTCGATCCACGGCGGGACGAGGAACAACATCCTCCCGTCGGAGGTAGTCCTCGAGGGGACGGTCCGAACGCTCCGGGCGGGAACAAGGGATCTCCTGGAACGATCCTTCAAACGGCGGGTCCGAGCCCTCGCGGCCAGTTTGGGGGCGAAGGTGCGGATCGAGTACCGCCGGGGCTACCCCGCGCTCGTGAACCCGCCCGAAGCGACCCGACGCGTCGCCCGCGCGCTCGTGGAGGAGTTCGGGGGCGACCACGTCGTCGAGGTGGAGCATCCGATCATGGGGGCGGAGGACTTCGCCCGGTACTTAGAGCGCGTTCCCGGTACGTTCCTCCGCCTGGGCGTCGGGGTCCCCGGATCGCCTGCGAGCCTCCACAGCGCTACCTTCGCGCCGGACGAGCGGGTCCTCGTGCTGGGGGCCGCGACGCTGCTCGCCGCTACCGAAGGGTTGCAGGGGAGTCGGTCGTGAACGCGGCCCAACTTAGGAACGACTTCCCCGCGCTCGTACCTCGGCCGGGGCATGCCGCTCCCGCGTACCTCGACTCGGCGTGCATGTCGCTCGTCCCCCGTCCGGTCCTCGACGCGATGGAGGAGTACTACCGCGATTTTCCCGGTTGCGCGGGGCGGAGCCTCCACCGGTTTGCCGAAGAGGTCGGCCGGCGCTTCGAGGACGCTCGATCGGCGTTCGCCCGCTTTCTCGGGCGATCGGACCCCCGCGGGATCGTCTTCGTGCGCAACGCGACCGAAGCGATCAACCTCGTGGGTGAGGGCCTCCCGTGGTCGAAAGGGGACCGGGTGCTGATCTCGGACCGGGAACACAACTCGAACCTCGTGGTCTGGCAGCGTCTCGCGGCCGAGCGGGGAATTCGCATTGAGGTGGTGAGCGTGCCCGACGACGGGCCGTTCGACCCCGACTCCTTAGAGCCGGCCCTCGCGCGAGGGGTCCGGCTCGTCTCCCTCTTCCACACATCGAACCTGGACGGCCGCACTCTTCCAATCCGGGAGATCGCCGAGCGGGCGCACGACCACGGTGCGCTCGTCTTGTTCGACGGCTGCCAGGCCGCGCCCCACGAGACGGTCGTGCTCGACCGGTGGGGCGTTGACTTCTATGCGGTCTCCGGGCACAAGATGCTCGGACCGACGGGAACCGGGGTGCTCGCCGCGGCGCCCGAGCCGCTGCTCTCCCTCCGGCCGCTCCTCTTGGGAGGGGAGACCGTCGAGCGGACCACCCTCGATTCGTTCGAGCTCAGGCCTCCCCCGTATCGGTTCGAGGCCGGGCTCCAGAACTACGCCGGCGTCGTGGGAGCCCACGCCGCGATCGACTACCTAACGCGGATCGGGATGGATCCGATCCGATCCCACGAGATCGCGCTCAACCGTCGCGTCACGAAGGGGCTCGAGGACGAGCCCCGGGTCCGGGTCTTAGGACCGGCGGACGTACCGATGCGGCCGAGCATCTACGCGTTCACGCTCAACGGGATCGACCCGCACGACGCCGCGTTGTTCCTGGACGAGGGATACCGCGTGATGGTCCGGTCGGGGATGAACTGCGTGCACTCGTGGTACGACCGGCGGGGCCTCCCGGGGAACGTGCGAGCCTCGTTCTACGTCTACAATCACGAGCCCGACGCCGACGCACTCGTCGCGGGGGTCCGGGAGCTCTTGGAGCGGGTGCCCGAACGTTCGGTTAGCGGTACATCGGGGGCGACGGTTGGGTTGCCGCCTCCCCGCGCGTCCGGTCCGCCGCGGACCGCTGGATCGTCAACAGCTGCTGCTCGATCCGCTCGGCCTCGTGGTAGAGAGGGTCGGGGTCGAGCGGGGTCCTCAAGAGGATCCGGTTGATCGTCTCGATGACCTTCGCCGCGGCTCGGGCGTCGGGGTAGTCCGACTGGGCCTCGGCGAGGAACGTGAGAACGTCGAAGCCCCTCCGACGGCCCTCGTTCAGGAGGACCCCCGCGATGCCCGTGATCACCCCTTCCGCGAACGGGATCATGTTGGGCTCGATGTAGAGCTCTCGAGCCTTGCGCGTGCTCGCGACCCCGTAGACCTTCACGTCGGCGAGGCGTGGCGGGCGGGGGGATCGCGCCGTGTGCGGGGCCCCCTCGACGACGAGTCCCTCGGGGGAAACGAGGAGCGAGCACCGCTGCTCCTGGACCCAGTCGAGGATCGTCGTCGCGAGCGGGTGGATGACCGTGGGGGCGGG
>JASHWY010000115.1 GCA_030043835.1 Thermoplasmata archaeon | reverse complement strand
TTCTGCTCGAACGGGTCCGACGCGACCATGAACGCGATCCGGATCGCTCGGGCCGTCACGGGGAAGGACGCGATCTTGAAGTTCGAAGGCCACTACCACGGCCAGCACGATTACGCGCTCATCAGCGCGGAGGCGCCACCGATCGTGGCGGGGCTCGACGAGTTCCCGCGACCGCTACCCAACTCGGCCGGGATCCCACCCGGGGTGACGGACTACGTGATGGTGGCCCAGTTCAACTCCCTCACGTCGTTCGAGCGGATGGTGAAACGGTACCGGGACCGGCTCGCCTGCGTGATCTTAGAACCGATCATGGCGAACGCCGGCGTGATCGAGCCCCTACCGGACTATCTGAAACGCCTCGTTGAGATCGCTCACCAGAACGAGCTCCTCGTGATCTTCGACGAGGTGTTCACCGGATTCCGCGTCGCACCCGGCGGGGCGCAGCAACTCTACGGGATCGAGCCGGACCTTTCGTGCTGGGCGAAAGCCCTGGGGGGCGGTGTCACCATCTCCGCGGTGTCGGGAAAGACCGAGTACATGGACCTGATCGCCCCCGGCCGCATCTCGTTCGGCGGGACGTACTTCGCGAACAACCTCTCCCTCGCCGGCACGCTCGCGAACTTGAAAACGCTCCATAAGGGAGGGGAAGAGCTCTACGCCCGGTTCGCCCGCCAGACCGAGAAGCTCCAGAAGGGCCTCGAGGACGCCGCGAAGGACGCGAAGATCTCGCTCCTCGTGCAGTCGGTCAATGGGATGCTCCAGTTCTTCTTCACCCGGAGGAAGAAGATCGTGAACTACCGGGAGTCGCTCCAGATCGACTGGAACCTCTTCCTTCGGCATCACCAGCTTTTGCTCGATAAGGGGATCTACATTCACCCCGACAACTACGAGCGGATCACGCTCTCGAGCGCCCACACCGACAAGGACATCGAGCGGTTCATCGCCGTCGCGAACGAGACGTTCGCCGAATTGAAGACCCTCCCGCGCGACTACCAGCTGTAGGAGAGGTCCCCGCGGGGGCCGGCGGGGGCCCCGTACGCACATTAATAGGTGAACTTCGTAAGTCCCCAGATGCGTGGGTCGGCGGGTCCGCCGGGCCTCCGATAGGAGGTTCGGGCGATGGGCCGTAGTCCGAGCGATCTCGCGGTCTTCATCGGAAAGCGGCTCCTTCAGCTCGTCCCGGTCGTCTTCGGGATCATGATCCTCGCCTTCGTCTTCACTCACATCAGCACGGTCAACTGCTCGGTCTGGTTTCCGCACGCCTCGGCGGACACCCTATCGCACTGCGAGGCGCAGTTCAGCCAGCCGATCTTAAGCCAGTTCTGGACGTACTTCGTGAACTTCCTCGGCGGCAACTGGGGCGCGTCCGTTACCGGAGTCGCCGTCTATCCCGCGATCGCGACCGGCGTCCCGGCGACGCTCGAGCTCGTCTTCGCCTCGCTCTTCCTCATGATCGTGATCGGGATCCCGCTCGGGGTGATCGCGGCCCAATCGGCCGGCCGATGGGGCGACCACCTGGTGCGGATCTTCTACCTCACCGGGTGGGCGACCCCGACGTACCTCGGGGCCGTCATCGCGGCGATCTTTCTCGCCCCGTACCTGGGGTTACCGTCGCACGGCGAGTACACGTCGAGCCCTCCGCCGTTCCCACAGTACACGCACTTCTCGGTCATCGACGCGATGATCGCCCTCAACCCCCACTGGACGGTCGACGCGTTCGCGCACCTCCTGCTTCCCGCCTCGGTCCTCGCGTTCATCAATATGGGAATCGCGACCCGGATGACCCGGAGCTCGATGCTCGAGGTGATCCCGCTCGACTTCGTCAAAAGCGCGAGGATGAAGGGGCTCTCGGAGTTCTGGGTGATGTACAAGCACGCCCTGAGGAACGCCCTCATCACGACCACGACCGTGCTCGGGGTGACGGCCGGGGGCCTCCTCGCGGGAACGGTGGTCATCGAGGAGGTGTTCGGCTGGCCGGGGATCGGGGCGTACGCCTACACGTCGATCGGCGGAGGAGGCGCCCCTCCCAACTTCGACGGAGCGGTCGCCGTCGTCGTCGTCTTCGCGGTCGGGGTCGTCATCGCCAACCTGGTCGCGGACATCCTCTACGGGGTCCTCGATCCCCGTGTGGAGTGGAGGTAGCTTCGTGGCGACCTCCGGGGCCGTGGCGAACTTCCCCCCTCGAGCGTCGGCCGGCCAGAGCGCCCGCCAGGTCTACGTCGGGCTCCGCACCTTCTATCGTGTGCTGAAGGCGAATCCGCTCACGTTCGTCGGGTTCGTCGTGGTCGCGATCCTCTGCATCGCCGCCCTCCTCATGGTGGTCGCCCCTCACGTGCTCGCTCCGTACGGTCCGGACCAGATCACGACCGCCTACAACCAGGGTCCCTCGGGGGCGCACCCGTTCGGCACCGACGGGCTCGGCCTCGACATCTACTCCGAAACGCTCTACGCCCTTCCGCTCGACCTCGAGATCGCCTTCGCGATCGCCGGGGCCGCCATGATCGGGGGTGGAGTGCTCGGGCTTATCGCGGGGTACTGGGACCGGCCCGGATCGGCGAGCGGGGCCCTCTCCGTCGTCATCATGCGGATCACCGACATCTTCCTCGCCTTCCCGAGCCTCATTCTCGCGCTCGCGATCGCGGTCTCGCTGGGGCGCGGGGTCTGGCAGCTCATCGTCGCCATCCTCCTTACGTGGTGGCCGTACTACGTCCGTCTCGTTCGTGGCGAGACGTTGGCGGTGAAGCACCTCCCGTACGTCTCGGCCGCCCGAGCGGCGGGCGTGACCGACGGGCGGATCGTGCTCCGACATATCTTAAGGAACGTGCTCGAACCCGTCGTCGTCTACTTCACGCTCGATATCGGCACCGTGCTCGTGACGCTCTCCACGATCGGCTTCGTGGGTCTCGGGGTCGCCTACCCGAGCACGGCCGAGTGGGGCAGCATGATCTCGTACTACCAAGGGTCGGGACTGATCACCGCCTACCCGTGGACCGTGCTCGGTCCGGGCCTCGCGATCTTCGTCACCGTCCTCGCGTTCAGCCTCCTCGGGGACGGCCTGAGGGACATCCTCGATCCCCGCAGCCGGCGGGTCCTCGGCGGCACGGGCACCGGGGCGATCACGGTCGCCACTCCTCCGGAGGCCCCGCTGCCCCCGCCCGCCCCGGCGGAGAGCGAGGACCTGCCCGGCTCGGAGGCGCCGACCGCGGTATGACGACGCCCGCACTCTCGATCGACGGCTTGAGCATCGACTACGTGGTGGGCGCGGGGCGATTCCACGCCGTCTCCGACGTCTCTCTGGACGTTGAGTCCGGCCATGTCGTCGGCATCGTGGGCGAAACGGGGTGCGGCAAAAGCACGCTCGCCCAGGCGATCCCCCGTCTCCTGCCCGAACCGCCCGCGACGATCGGAGGCGGGAGGATCCTCTTCCAGGGCGTGGACCTCGTGAAGGTGCCGCGCTGGAAGATGCCGACGATAAGAGGCACCGGCATCAGCATGATTTTCCAGGAGCCGCTCAACTCGCTCAATCCGGCGTTCCGGATCTACGACCAGGTCGCGGAGGCGGTTCACGTCCGCCGCGCTCGAGAAAGTAGGCCCGGTGGTCTCGTGCGGGCGGACGGGGCTCCGTTCGACTACTCGAAGCTCCCCGCCCCCCGCGCGGGCGACACGATCGCCGGCCACTTCATCCCCGGCGGCGTAGCACAGGACGCCGTGCACCGCCGGCAGGTGGAGAGGGCCGCCGGGGGAACTCCGAGCGAGGTCCGTGAGGTGGTCCTCGACTATCTCAAGCTCGTTCGGATCAACGACCCCGAGACGATCCTCGACCTCTACCCGCACGAGCTCTCGGGCGGGATGCGCCAGCGGATCATGATCGCGATGGCGCTCTGCGAGAAACCATCGCTCCTCATCGCGGACGAGCCGACGAGCGCGCTCGACGTGACGATCCAGGCACAGGTTCTGACGCTCATGAAGGAGTTGATCCGCGAGGTCAACACCACGATCTTGTTCATCAGCCACGACCTGGGAGTGATCGCGGAGACCGCTGACGAGCTCGGCGTCATGTACGCGGGGAAGCTCGTCGAGTTCGGCCCCGTCGCCGAGGTGTTCGCCTCCCCCCGCCATCCGTACACCAAGGCGCTCCTCAAGGCGGCGCCGACGCGCTACAAGACGGACGGGCCCCTCCTATCGATCGCGGGCTCCGTCCCGAACCTCTCCCGTCCGCCTCCCGGGTGCCGGTTCCACCCGCGGTGCCCGATCGCCCGCCCGCAGTGTACGGTAGAGCCCGGGCCGCCGCTCGCCCCCGTTGCCGGGGCCGCCCCGAACCACAAGAGCGCGTGCTACTTCCCGGAGGAGGTGCCGGGGATCCCATGATGCCCGGTCCGCTCGTCGAGGTCGACCACCTCGAGAAGTTCTTCCCGCTTACGCGGACGGCGACCGAGTACTTCGGCGGACAGGCGCAGCGGTCGATTCACGCCGTCGACGGGGTGTCGCTATCGATCGGCCCCCGCGAGACGGTCGGCCTGATCGGCGAGTCCGGTTCGGGGAAGACCACGCTCGGCTGGCTGATCTGCCGGCTGCACGATCCGACCCGGGGAGCGCTGCGGTTCGAGGGGAGGGACGTGACCGGCCTCACCGGGACCGCGCTGCGACAGTGGCGTCGCAACGTGCAGGTCGTCTTCCAGGACCCCGTCGGATCGCTCGACCCCCGCCTCAAGGTCTGGCAGATCGTGGGGGAGCCGCTCCGGGCCCAAGGCCTCACGTCGAAGCGCGAGGTCCGCGCCCAAGTTCAGGCCCTCCTGCCCACGGTCGGCCTTCCACCCGACTGTCTTGACCAGTACGCCCACGAGTTCTCGGGGGGCGGACGTCAGCGCCTCTCGCTCGCCCGCGCCTTGAGCGTGAACCCGAAGCTCGTGGTCCTCGACGAGCCCACGAGCGCGCTCGACGTCGCGGTCCAGGCCCAGATCCTGAACCGGCTCGTGGAGCTCCAGCGGGAACGCGAGGTCGCCTACCTCTTGATCACGCACAACGTCGCGGCGGTCCGCTACGTCGCCGACCGGGTCGCGGTGATGTACCTGGGGCGGATCGTCGAGCTCGGTACCGTCCGGGGAGTCCTCGAACGGCCGATCCATCCGTACACGAAGGCGCTCCTCGCCGCGGTCCCCGTCGCGGACGCGAGCCGGCGGCGCACCTACTTTAGGATCGGTGGGGACGTCCCCTCGCTCGTCGACCCTCCGCCCGGGTGCCGTTTCGCGTCCCGTTGCCCGTTCGTCATCGACCGCTGTCGGGCGGAGTACCCCGAGCTTCGCGAGATCCCGGCGGCACCCGGCCA
>JASHWY010000114.1 GCA_030043835.1 Thermoplasmata archaeon | reverse complement strand
CGGATTCCTTCTTCGGGTCCCCGACCATCGGAGCTTGGAGGCTTACCGACCCGTGGGATGCCCACGGTTCTCTTCCTCGAGCCACGCTTTGAGCGGCGCGAAGTAGTCGAGCAACCCTCGTGCCTCCATGCGGCGCTCTCCGGTGATCGCCTCGAGCGCGTCGGGCCACTCGCGACTCGCTCCCATCTCCATCATCGCGTTGATCCGTCGACCCGCCTCCACGGAGCCGAAGATCGAGAACCGGCTCAGCGGCCCCTCGTGGCCCGCCGCGCGCGCGAGGGCCGCGTGAAACTGGAACTGGAGGATATGGGCGAGGAAGTAGCGCATGTACGGAACGTTCGCGGCCACGTGGTACTTCGCCCCCGGGTCGAAGTCGTCCGGGCCTCTCGGGGACGGGGCTCGGACCCCCTGGTAGCGCTCGCGCATCGACCACCACGTCCGGTTGTAGTCGCCCGGTCCAACCTCGCCGCTGAAGACCTCCCAGCGCCACCGGTCGACGAGGAGGCCGAACGGCAGGAACGCGACCTTCTCGAGGGCCCGTCGCAGGAGAACCCCGACCTCGCGGCCCGGGTCGGGGGCCTCCTTGGCGAGGCCGATCGTCACGAGGTACTCCGGCGTGACCGAGAGGCCGATGGTGTCGCCGAGCGCCTCGTGGAACCCATCGTGGGCGCTGTCCCGGAACAGGAACGGCTGGCGCGCGTAGGCTCTCTGGTAGTAGTTGTGTCCGAGTTCGTGGTGGATCGTGGCGAAGTGGTCGTTGGTGATCTCCGTGCACATCTTGATCCGTATGTCGTCGGCGAAGTCGATGTCCCAGGCGCTCGCGTGACAGACGACCTCCCGGTCCTTAGGCCGGACGAACATCGACCGCTCCCAGAACGAGGCGGGGAGTGGAGGGAGCCCGAGCGAGACGAAGAACCGTTCCGCGTACTGGACCATCTCCTTGGGCGTCGTCCCACGGGCGACGAGTTCGCCGGTGATGTCGAGACCCGGGTCGGAGCCCGTCGGCGCCACCAAGGAATAGATCTCGTCCCACGCCTGGGCCCACATGTTCCCGAGGAGGTGGGCGGGGATCGGCCCGTCGGGCGGGACGAGATCGGGACCGTAGACCGTCGCGAGGCGACGCCGAACGTAGGCGTGGAGGGAGAGGTAGAGCGGACGGACCTCCTGCCAGAGCCGCTCGACCTCCCGGGCGAAGGCGTCGGGCTCCATGTCGTACTTCGACCGCCACATGGCGCCGGTGTCTGGGAACCCCAACTCGCGAGCCCCTCGGTTCGCGAGCTCAACGTATCGCGGGAAGTCGTTGCGGATCCGCCGACCTACCCGATGCCAGCCGGTCCACGCCTCCGCGAGCGCGATCGGGTCGCGGCTCTCGCTCAGAATCCGGGAGAGGCCCTGAAGGTCGATCGGTTCCGCTGCGCCGGAGGGGGCATACCGCCACGTTGCGTAGGTGCCTTGCATCGTCGCGACGAGACGGGTCAGCTCGTCCGACTCGGCGGGGTCCGACGGAGCGATGAGCGGGAGGGTCAGCTTGAGGAGACGGATCTTGCGTCGCTCCTCGGGAGAGAGGCCGTCGGCCGGAAGCCGGGCCGACTGTTTCGCGAGCTCGACGGTGGCCCCAATGAGGCGAGAGGACGCTTTCGCCGAGAGCGCCTCGCTGTCGGGGTTGATGTACGTCGCGTACACCCACTCCGCTCGCTGGGCCTCGATCGAGAGCTCGAGAAGCCGGGACTCGGCCCGGCGCACGAACTCCGAGGCGTCCGAGCTCCGCACGAAGGGTCCCCGCCCGCGGGGTCACAGAGGCCCGCTCCCTAAGAAGGGTGGGGGGCAGGGGCGCCGACCTCGGAGCCGGTCAGCCCTTTGTCCGCCAGTACTTCACGGGAGGCTCAGGGTCCCCACCCCCCCGTTTCCTGTCGAAGTCATGGGTTTATGTATGACGTGCGTCTGACAGTCGCTGACGAACCGTGTCGGACGTTCTCGACGGACGGACGATGATTGCTGCGGCCCCTGTGGCCGCCGACCTTTCGGACGCGGGGAGCGTACCCCTCGCTTGCCTTCCGTGCCTTATCTCCCGGCCCCCGGGAGCCACCCCGTATTGGGGAGAGCCCCCGTGAGCGCCGTCCTGAGAAAGCCCGAGACCCCACTCCCGCCCGGTCCTCTATCTCCCGAGCCCGTCCGCCCTCGCCTCATCCTGGGCCAGGGGAGCCCTAGGGGCTACGGAGTCCGCCCGAAGCTCTCCCCCGACGCGGCCGCCGCGTTCGCGACGTACGTCGATTCGGCGCGAGCGCGAGCGGCGGTCGAAGGCCGTACCCTCGTCTATACGGTCCGCTGGAACTAATCGGCTCTCTCGTCCGGCGTCGGCCGGGCGGCCTCGTCGTCGACCGATGGAGCCGAAGGCCCGGGCCGGTACACACGCGCCGACGGAAGCGCTTCGGTGAGCGCGAGCTTCGAGAGAGCGTCGGCCCGGGCGTTCTCCTCGCGGGGAATCCATTCGAAGAGGACGTGGCGGAATTGCTGGGTGAGTTGCAGGAGGCGCTCCCGGTACGCCTTCAAGTGCTCCGCCCTCACTTCGTACTCCCCGTTCACTTGACGGATCACGAGTTGGCTGTCCCCACGAAGGACGACCTCGCCGCGGTACCCTTGCTCGACGAGCCATTCCAGGCTCCGGATCGCGGCCACGTACTCCGCGACGTTGTTGGTCGAGTGCTCCGAGTAGGGTCGGGTGGCGAGTCCGTGATCCGTGTAGACGAACCCTCCGCCTTCGATCGTGAAGCCGAACGCGGCGAGCCCACCGCCTTTCGGCGGCTGGCAGGCTCCATCGAAGTGGACCACGACGGGAGC
>JASHWY010000113.1 GCA_030043835.1 Thermoplasmata archaeon | reverse complement strand
TTGCATCGCGGGGTCAAGGGGGGAGAGGGCAAGGTTCGCGAAGAGCAGGCCGCCAACCCCGAGGACGAGAGCGTAGCGTCGTAGGGAGAGGGAGGTGCGGGGCCCGGCTCCGGCCCATCGCCGGGTGGACGATCGGGGCTCCCCCTCAACCCAACGCTGGAGGAGGGGGCGAAGAACCGGCAGCGCGTAGGCGAAGGCGACCAGCCCGGAGGCCGCCACGATGAATCCATACTGGAATCCGAGGGTCACGTAGTTCAGGTTGGAGCTGAAAAAGGTGAACCCGAGCCAAGGTAGCGAGAGGACGAGAGCCCGGGGCGCGAGCAAGGGAACGAAGGCGAGCAGTCCGAGTACCACAAGCCAGTACGCGAGCTTGTTCCCGAATCCGAACGCGAAGTTTCCCCACGACAATCCGACCGCCGCTGGTGTGGATCCGATGACATATCCGGTGGGCGCGCTGGCCAGCGGGTAGGTGCCGAGCAGGCCGGTCAGGTAGTCGGTCCGGACCAGCACCAGAGTCTCGTACGCCGCGATGCCGGCGACCAGCAGACCGAGCGAGGCGCGAACCCTCGGAGAGGCAAGCCGTCGTCGAAGGGCATCGGATCGCCGAAAGTGTCTGAGGCCGGCGCCGCCCGCCGGGAACGAGGCCGCTGATCCCCCAGGAGGGGTAATCAGGGCGAACACAGCCACCGACGCAACGAGGATCGGTCCGATGTCGAACGTGAGGAATGTCGCGACCGCCACCCCGAACCCGAGACCATAGCGGGCACGCTGCCAAAGGAGGGCGAGGGAGAACAGTTCCACGGGCAGGAATGCTTCGGGGTGGAAGTCGTACAGCACCGAGGCGAGGACCGGAGTCCAGCCGAGGTAGGCAAGCCCCGCGACCAACCCGAGCTTCGGAGAGCCGGTCAGGTCGCGGGCCAGCCAGAACAGCGGGACCGCTGCCAGGGCCACGGCGGCCGACTGGACGGCGAAGAGCGTCAGCTGGGACGGAACGAGCCCATAGAGCGGAGCGACCAGAAAGAGGACGAACACGGAATGGACCTGGAGGAGCGACCCGAAGCCGCCGGTTTCGACGTCCGCCGTCTCGAAGAAGGGGCGACCGTGCACGGTGCTCCAGAGCGCCTGTTGGTAGAGTCCCTCGTCCCACGTCGTCGTCTGCAGCTCCACGGCGCGAAGCCACGAAAGCGCGAACGACACGGCGAAGAACACGGCCACCGCGACCCACAAGCAGCGGGCGGGGGTGAGCCAGGACCGCCACTTGGTGAGAACCCGGGGGAGCTCCTCCGCGGCGGTCACGGGATACACCCCCTCCGGGTCGGCCGGCAAATCCGACCGGTCCGCGAGCTAGGGGCCGAGGGAATCAGCAACCGAAGGCGGGCTTCCCGGGTCATCGCGCGGTAGGTATCCGGCTCGGCGAGGGGGTCCGGAGTCCGGCGAACCCCCGAGCCGGGCGAGACCTAGAGGCCCGACCGCAGAGGAAGGAACTCATCGAACTTCGGGAGCGGCCGCGGAGGCACGCCATTTTTGGTCCAATAGCAGAAGCCATTGGTCCAAATGCGAGATTTCGTTAAGGAAACCCCGAGAGTCGCCTTCGCGAGCATGGGTTGGGTCCTGCCGTCCGTTGCCCACGTTTCCGGCCTCCCGTTCGCTCTCGGTCGACGGTGGACGCAGAAAGTTTCGCTTCCTTCCGGGGCTGTGACTATCGCAATCCGGAAGCCCCTGGAGAGTTCGTACCCCCACCGAGTACCGAGGATGGCCTTCGGAACCCCCGGTTTTTGCGCATGGCCTATGGGGCCTCGCTCAACGCAGGTCGCGTCGATCGCCCGCAGACTCGCCCCTCAGCTGAGGGAGAGAGGGTTCGGAGTAAGGGTTCTCCTGCCGGAACGTCGATCCCCTCGTGCGAGAACTTTGGCCCGGCGAAGGATCGGGCCGGACGCGGAAGAGCTTCGGCGGCTTACCGCGGTCGTCATCAACCGATTGACTGGGAGCAGGTCTGGGTGGTCGCAAGCGGGTGCACGGACCGCACGGCCGAGATCTCGGCCCGCCTGGCCCGGGAGGCCTCGCGGGCGGCCGGCGCTCAACGGGGCTTAAGTGGGTTCCGAGGAACCGACCGTCTCACCAGGCACCGCACCGGGGACAACGGACCGGCTCGGCCGGACGCACGGACCCGCAGTACGGGCACAGGAACGTCGCTCCGGCGTGCGGTCCCCCGGCGGCTCCGGGCGGGAACGGCGGAGACCCCATCTGGGCGCCCCACGGCACGTCGCTCGGCGCCCTCCGAGACGGGCGCGCGACCACGAGGACCAGCACGACCGCCGCCGTAAGGCCCACGCCGAAGATGAGGTAAATCTCGGTCCACGGGACGGCCGGGGCCGGCGGACGGGGAGGGATCCCGGGCGTGGGGCCGGTATAGAGAAAGTCGGCGATCGTCCGGTTCGCGAGGGCGCTCAACATCGGGACGGCCCTGAGCACCCCCCAGCCGGTCGTCGGGTTCCAGCCGGGAGCGGCGGAAAAGACGTAGTTCGACCCTACCGTCACAGAGACGAACGGGTCGTGAGGGGCGCCCGGGAAGGCAGCGAAGTAGCTCCCCATGCGGTAGAGCTCGGGGTCGAGGAAACCGAGAGGCTGCCAGGTGGGCCCGATCCCATTGCCGCTTCGCACGGCGATCAGGTCGGCGATAAGGCCGGCGAAGACCGGGGCGGCGATGCTCGTTCCCTCGAGCCAGAAGCCAAAGATCGCGCCGGTGCTGTTTTCGTACCAGGCGACGATGGTGTCGTTCGCGGGGAACGCAACGTCCGGCTCGGCGCGGTTCAACGTCGAGAGCCCCTCGAGCACGGACGCGTTCGCGATCGACGGCTGAGCCGCCGAGTCGAACTGCCAGATGGGTTCGGAGTACACCTGGCTCATCCCTCCCTCGCTCCCTGCGATGTTCCCGGGACCGCCCGTCGTGTCGTACCAGGTCACGACGCTCGCGATCCCGGTCGTGTTCGCGTCGAACTCGACCTCGAATCCGGTCGAGTTGTACCAGCCGGCCGTTGGGCCCGAGAGGGTCAGGGTGACTCCACCCACCGCGATCGATCCCGAGTCGTTGAAGGCGGCGGACGCCGGCCAGTCCGGCCACTGACCGTCGGAACGACCGGAGAGCGAGTCCGGCGCGTTCCCCTGATCCCCGCTCGCCATCACGAGCGTTACGCCCGTGGCAGCGGCCATCTGAAGCGCGGAGTTCCAGGCGGAATCGTTCGTGTCCGGTAGGCCGAACGAGCCGCTCACGACCCCAAGACGGGCCGGGCTGTAATTGTAGCTCAGCGCGTCCGAGAGCTCGAGCCCGAAGTCGTCCGCGATGTCCGAGAGCGGCACCCCGCCCGCGAGAAAACTTCCCGCAAAGTAGAAGTTGTAGACCGGCGCGCCCGGGGCGAGGCTTCCGACCATCTCGAGGTCGAGCGAGTTCTCGATGGAGTCATCCGTCGAATCGTTGGTGCTGTTGCTCGGGCCGGGGAGCGGCGGCGTCACCCCGCCGATCGTCACCGGCACCCCCGTTACGTTCGAGATCGGCCAGCCCGGTCCCAAGGTGCTGTTGAGGTACCAGTGCACCACGGCCGGGTTCCACGGTGGAAGGTTGACGTCGTAGGTTTCGTTCCACCCGCCGACCAGGAGCGTCGCGACCGCGACGTGGGTCGGGAACGTAGCGTTGGGAGTCCCCGAGCCGGGAAAGAGCTCGCTCGCTCCGAGCGCTTCCGTGAAGTCGGAGCCGAGGAACCACTGCGCGCCCGAGGTGTTCCCTTCGATGTAGGCGGGAACCCCGTCCCCTCCGAGGAAGCGGACGGGAGCGATCCGCTCGAGCCCGTAGGAGAGATCGACGTTCGCGAGGTTCGAGAGCCCCCCGATCCCCGAGACGACCCCCTGGAGCCCCGGGGGCAAGCTCGGGGAGCCGACCGCGGTGTAGAGCGGAACCCCGTTCTGCTCGCCGACCGCGACCAGCGAAACGCCGAAGAGCGAGCCGACGGTCGCGGCCGGAAGCACGCCGGTCACGGTCAGACGGTCGGGGGCGATCGCAACGTCTCGGCCGCCGGCCGAGGAGAGCACCGCCGCCGCCTCTTGGGCGGCCGCGGGGGTGGGGGAGAACGTCGCCTCGAACTCTTTAGGAGTGAGGAAGTGATCGAAATCCGGCGACGCGGGATCCTCTACGAGGCGAAGGAACCCGTCGAGCGCTGAGGGGTCACGACCCTCTAGGGTCAGCGTCACCGAGATCGGGGTCGCTCCGGGGAGGGGCTCAGTCGCCGCCCCCTTAGGGACCGGCCGGAGATCGGAGACCAGGGAAGAACTCGGAGGAGGATGATGCGATCCGATCGAGAGCGTCGCGCCGATGCCTAGGGAGGCCCCGACCATGAGCGCGGCGAGTGCGACGACGGCGGGACGCGAGACGGAACGCATTGAGGGTACGTACCGGTGAACTCCTAATGAGGTCGACCGGGGGGAACCTCTCGCCAACCCTTTAGAGCGCGTCGGTGTGAAGGTGCGTCCATGGTTTCGCCGACGTCGGGCGCTTCGACCGAGTGCATCTTCTGCCGCATCGCGGAGCATCGTTCCCCGGCCTACCTCTTCTACGAGGACGCCCATACGATGGCGTTCCTCGACATTTTTCCGTTCACGCGAGGCCACGCCCTCGTGGTCCCCAAACGGCACGGCGCGCGGCTCACCGACCTCCCCTGGGAGGACCAGACGCGGCTCATCCGAACCCTCGATACGATCTGCCGGCGCGTGGAGCGCCTTACCTCCGACTACAACGTCGCCCTCAACGCCGGCCCTCGAGCGGGGCAGATCGTTTTCCACGCCCATTTCCACGTGATCCCGCGGTACGGGGAGTCCAATCCGTTCGGCCCGAAGGAGCGTGAGCGTCTCTCCGATGACGACGCGAAGCAACTCGTCCGAGAGCTCTCCGCGCCCTGACCTACCATGACGGTCGAGCCTCGCCCGCCGGCGGTCGCGGGCCAGTTCTACGCGGACGACGGCTCCGCGCTGGCGCGACAGATCGAGGCCTGCTTTCGTTCTGACCGAGGGCCCGGGGAGCTTCCCGCCCGCCGTCGCACCGGGCCGCGTACGCTGCGAGCGGCTGTGGTGCCCCACGCCGGCTACGAGTTCTCGGGCCCGATCGCGGCCTTGGCGTACTTCCGGGTCGCCGCGCAGCCTCCCCCCGAGACGGTTCTCATCCTCGGCGTCGACCACCACGGCGCGAGCCGAACGCCCGCGCTCTCGGACCGCCCCTGGCTCACGCCCCTCGGTCCGATCGCCGTCGATCACGAGCTCGTGGCGGCGCTGTGCCATCCCCCGATCGCCGTCGACGAGGCCGCCCACGCCCTCGAGCACTCGATCGAGGTCCAGCTGCCGTTTCTCGAGTACGTCCTGCCGAAACCCAAGTTCGTCGCGCTCCAGGTCCCGTTCGGATCGCTCGCCTCTCTCGAGGCCGTCGGTCGCGCGGTCGCCGAGGGAGTCCGCGAGCGCGACGTGCTCCTGCTCGCTTCGACCGATCTCTCCCACTACGTCCCCGCCCGGACGGCTGAGCGCCTCGACCGGATGGCGATCGATGCGATCCTCGCGCGCGACGCTCGCCGCCTCTACGAGACGGTCGTGGGGAACGACATCTCGATGTGCGGGATCGCCCCCACCACCGCCCTCCTTTCGGCTCTCGCCCAAGAGCCCCTGGCGGCTCGCCTCCTTCGCTGGGGACACTCGGGCGAAGCAGCTCCGATGCGCGAGGTCGTCGGCTACGCGGCCCTGACGCTCGAAACGAGCGGCGCTTCGCCGCCCGTCCCTTAAATACGCGCTTCGGCTCGGCGGCGCCCGGCATGATCCTCTCGGACTCGAAGATTCGCGAGGAGATGCGACGGGGGAAGATCGTCATCCGCCCGTTCCGTCCGGAGTGTCTTGGGACCAACTCCTACGACGTACACCTCGGACCGTACCTCGCCGTCTACCGGAGCGCGGCCCTCGATGCGAAGTTCGCGAACCCGGTGAAAGAGTTCCGGATCCCGCGTTCGGGCTACGTGCTCATCCCGGGGCAGCTCTACCTCGGCGTGACGGAGGAGTATACCGAGACCCACGGCTTCGTCCCGTTCCTCGAAGGGAAGTCGAGCCTCGGTCGCCTCGGGATCGACATCCACTCGACGGCCGGAAAGGGCGACGAAGGATTCTGCAACTTCTGGACGCTCGAGATGAGCGTCAAGGTGCCGGTCCGGGTCT
>JASHWY010000112.1 GCA_030043835.1 Thermoplasmata archaeon | reverse complement strand
GAAGGGGTGAAGGTCGACTTCCTCCTCGGTCTCGAGGCGTCCGGGTTCAAGATCTACAACCCGAACGCGAAGGCGACCTGCTCCTGCGGGAAGTCGTTCTCCGCCTAGAGCCTCCGCTCGGGAGCCGGCGCTTTATAGGAGCTCATCCGTTCGACCGACGGGGACGTTGAGGAGGGCCCCAGGCATGACGGATCGTGGGATCAAACTCGAAGTTACCAAAGAGGCGCAGGACCAGGTCCGGGACCTCATCAAGGGCCAGAAGCCCGGCACCGCGGTCCGGGTCTACCTTCAGTCCGGGGGCGGCGGCTGCGGTTCGGGCGGAGGCGGTTGCGGATGCGGCGCGGGAGGCGGAGGGGACCCTTCGTTCGGGATGGCGTTCGATAAGCCCCGCACGGGGGACAAGGTCATTCCGGTCGACGGGTTCTCGATCGTGGTCGACGATCTCAGCGCCGAGATGTTGAACGGCGCGCGGATCGACTTCGTCCAGGACCTGAACGCCACGGGCTTCAAGATCACGTCGCCCCAGCTCGGGGCCTCACCAGAAGGCCAGGGCCAGGGGTCGACCGAAGCTGGCGGCGGCTGCGGGTGCGGCTCGGGCGGCTGCGGGTGCGGGTAACCGCACGACCCGCGTCCAACCTTTTCGTCCCTATTCTTTCTCAACGGATTCCGGCAAGCCATCGCCCTCGCTCGGAGATCTCCGTCGAGGTGGGATCGTGACCGAGACGGGCTCGTTGCTCGCCTCGCTCGACTGCCGGGCGTGCTGCTCCTCGTTCGACCCGGACCGCGCGATGGGAGTCTGTCCCACGTGCGGGCACACGCTCTTCGCGACGTACTCGCTCGATCGCCTCGGGCGAGGTCGGTGGTGGAACGAGCTAGGCCGGCGGCCGCCGACCCTCTGGCGGTATCGGGAGCTACTCCCCGTGCGTCGATTCGACTCGGTCGTCACGCTCGGTGAGGGAGGGAGCCCGACCCTCGCCCTCGGCGAGGTCCCCGAAGCGCCCGGGGTCGACGTCTTCGTGAAGGACGATGGAGGGCTTCCCACGGGGTCGTTCAAGGCACGCGGAATGGCCGTCGCAGTCTCGCGGGCGAAGGAGCTCGGCCTCAAGGATCTCTTCGTCCCGAGCGCGGGCAACGCAGCGGTCGCTCTCGCGGCGTACGCTGCTCGTGGGGGGCTCCACGCCCGGGTGTACTTGCCCGAGCGAACCCCCGGTCCGATGGTCCAACAGTGCACCCTCTATGGCGCGGAGGTCGTCCGCGTTCCCGGCACCATCCGCGAGGCGGGCGACGCCGCTCGGACCGCCGAACGAGGCCGAGGATCGTTCGACTTGTCGACGCTGAGGGAGCCGTATCGCCTCGAGGGAAAGAAGACGATGGGCTTCGAGATTGTCGAGTCGGCACGGGACGGCAGCGGCCTTCCGGATGCGATCCTGTATCCGACCGGCGGTGGCACCGGCCTCGTCGGGATGAAGAAGGCGTTCGACGAGCTTGCCCACGTGGGCCTCCTCGACCGGATCCCGCGACTCTACGCGATCCAGCCCGAAGGGTGCGCCCCGGTGGTGCGCGCGCTTAAGGAGGGAGCGGCGCGGACGACTCCCTGGCCGGAGGCCCGGACCATCGCACCCGGACTCCTCGTTCCCGCGCCGTTCGCGTCCGAGCGGATCCTCGAGGCCGTGCGAACGAGCCACGGCGGGGGCTTAACCGTGAGCGACCGGGCGATGGTGGAGTCGATGCGCGCTCTCGCGGCGAGACACGGCCTCTCCGCCTCGCCGGAGGGGGCGGCACCGTACGCTGCGCTCGGCCCCCTCGTCGCGCGGGGAGAGATCCGAGCCGGGGAACGGGTTATACTCTACGCGACCGGATCGGGCATACCGTTCGCGGGGAAGGACCTCCTCAATGAGTTCGCCGGGTAGTGGCCACCGTAGTCCCGGAACCGGCCCCCGCCCCCCAGGGATACGGACCTTCCGCGCCGAGCTCGGTACGTCGGCCCGGTTCGAACTCGCCGGAGGTTCCCATCCCGAGTTCTCGAATGGGGTACCATCGAACCTCTAACTTCTCTACCGGTTCACGATCGGTCGATCTGGCTGAGAACGCTCAGGGCCTCCACGGTCGCCCATTGACTCGGCTCGTTAAGCGGTTCGAGGACCATCGGGAACCCGAGCTCGGTAAACCGGTAGCCCCCGTGTTCGGGGTCGAGGTCCGGATGGGCGGCATCGAGAGCCCACGTCCCGTCGGTGCGCCGCTTGGTGCGTAGCCAGCGAATCGCGTCGGCCAACCTCGGGTCTGAGCCATAGCCAAGGCGGGTCAAGATACGCAGTCCCACGAGCAGGTCGTAATAGTAGTGGTTCGGGTAGTGAATCCGAAACCAGGGCGGGTAGCGCCCTCGCCCTTCGTTCATGAGATGCCTCCGAAGGAAGAACTCGGCTCCTCGTTCAATCGACCGCTGAACCGAGTCATCGCGCTGGGACGGGGGATCACCGCAAGTGCGGCGAGTCCCTCCCAGCCATCGAGGGTCCCCGTGCGCGAGGGAAAGCA
>JASHWY010000111.1 GCA_030043835.1 Thermoplasmata archaeon | reverse complement strand
CCCTCGCTCAGCTCGGTCAGCACGCGATGGGGGTCCTCTCGGAGCTCGGTCGCTCGGGGGTCCGGCGGATCCTTGTGCTGTCGGGCCACGCCGAACGCGGCCACATGGCGGCCCTCCGCGAGGCCGCGGACGAAGCGATGCGCGCTCGCCCGGGCACCCGGATCGTCGTGCTCTCCGACTACGATTTCGTCTACGAGCTCCGGGGTCGCGAGTCGCCCCCGAACGATGGGCACGCGGGCCTGCTCGAGACGTCGCGCGTCATGGCCCTCGCTCCCCAAACGGTCGGCCCCGACCGGCCCAACGTGACGTACCGGCACAGCCCGTTCGTCCCCGGAGCGCCGACCGCGGCCGACTGGCCGGAGAGCGTCATGGGGGACACGCGGAGCGCCTCGGCCGAGCTCGGTCGGAAAATCCAAGAGCACGTGGTGGCCCGCCTCGTGTCGACCGTGAACGAGCTCTTGCCCGCGTGATCGGGGGGACCATGGCCGAGCCGAGCGACTGGATCCGGATCCGTGGCGCGCGCCAGCACAACCTCAAAAACGTCTCGCTCGACCTTCCACGCGGGAAGTTCGTCGTGATCACCGGCGTGAGCGGCTCGGGAAAGTCATCCCTCGCGTTCGACACCCTGTACGCCGAAGGCCAGCGACGCTACATCGAGAGCCTGTCGTCGTACGCGAGACAGTTCTTGGGGCAGATGGACAAACCCGACGTCGACTCGATCGACGGTCTCTCTCCGGCGATCGCGATCCAGCAGCGGGCCGGCAGCCGCAACCCCCGCTCGACCGTCGGGACGGTGACCGAGATCTACGACTACCTTCGGCTTCTCTACGCCCGGATCGGGGTCCCTCACTGCCCGAACGACGGGCAGGAGATCGCGCCGCAGTCGGTCGATCGGATCGTCGTCGCCGTCCGCAGCCGAGCGAAAGGCGAGAAGGTCGACCTCCTAGCCCCTGCGGTCCGGGCGATGAAGGGGGAGCACCGGGACGTGCTCCAACGCCTCCGCAAGTCGGGCTACCGCCGCTTCGTGATCGACGGGGTCGAGGTCCGCCTCCCGGGACCCGAGATCCGGCTCGAGAAGAACAAGAAGCACACGATCGAGGTCGTCGTCGACAGCCTCGAGGTCGTCGACGGTGAGGAGAGCCGCCTCGCGGAGTCGGTCGAGCTCGCCCGCCAGCTCGGCGATGGGGTCGTCGTCCTTCGTCGCCCGGGGGGCGTGCGCGAGACTTTCTCGAGCCGTCGGGCGTGCCCCGTCTGCGGGTTCTCGATCGAGGAACTCACGCCCCGGATGTTCTCGTTCAACAACCCGATGGGGGCGTGCACGGAGTGTTTGGGGATCGGCGCGACCCTGCACGCGGACCCCGACCGGCTCATCCCCAACAAGGAGAAGCCGCTCTCCCGCGCGATCGCGGTCTGGGGTCTCACGCCCGAGGGACCGTCGCTCGCCCGGTTCGCCGAACTGTTCGGCTACGACCCCCGCCGCCCGATCCGGGAGCTCTCGGACAAGGGGTGGAAGGCGCTCCTCTACGGTTCCGAAAAGAGCCTCGGCGCCTCCGGCCGCGGCAGCCCCGCGTACTGGTGGATGGGAGGGTGGCTCCGCGAAGGGCTCGTCGCGGCGGTCGAGCGTCGTTGGCGAACGACGAAGAGCGAGGCGGCGAAGGAGTACTATCTCGGTTTCATGTCGTTCGTGCCGTGCCGCTCGTGCGGCGGGAAGCGGCTCAAGCCCGCGAGCCTCGCGGTCACGGTCGAGGGGCGGTCGATCGCCGAAGTCGCGTCGATGACGATCCTCGAGGTGAGTGCGATCTTCCGGAAGCTGACGCTCTCCGAGCGCGACGAGCAGATCGTGGGACAGGTCGTGAAGGAGATCCGCGCGCGCTTAGAGTTTCTCGAGAACGTCGGGCTCACGTACATCACCCTCGACCGGGCGAGCGGGAGCCTCTCGGGCGGAGAGGCCGAACGGATCGCCCTTGCGACGCAGATCGGCTCGGGCTTGGTCGGGGTGCTCTACATCCTCGACGAGCCATCGATCGGCCTCCATCAGCGCGACCACGCCCGACTTCTCGCGACCTTGAAAACGCTACGCGACCTCGGCAACACGCTCCTTGTCGTCGAGCACGACGAGATGACGATGCGGGAGGCCGACTGGCTCGTCGACTTAGGACCCGGCGCCGGGGTGCACGGCGGCGAGATCCTCTACAGCGGACCGGCATCACAGATCGGGAAGACCCCTCGCTCGCTCACGGCCGAGTTCCTCTCGGGCCGGCGGTCGATCGCGGTCCCCGAGCGTAGGGCCCGGCCGGCGCAGCGGTTCCTCACGATCCACGGACCGCGCGAGCACAACCTAAAGGGGGATGCGATCCGGATACCGCTCGGCCTCTTGGTCGCGCTCTCCGGGGTCTCCGGGAGCGGGAAATCGACCGTCCTCGAGGAGATCCTCTTCAAGGCCGTGCGCCGTCACTTGGGCCTCGGCCGGGAGACGCCCGGGCGCCACGACTTTATCGAGGGAATCGACGAGATCGACCGGGTCCTGCTCATCGACCAGTCGCCGATCGGCCGGACCCCCCGGTCGAACCCCGCGACGTACACGGGGGTCATGACCCCGATCCGGGAGCTGTTCGCCGGCCTTCCCGAGGCGAAGGCCCGGGGC
>JASHWY010000110.1 GCA_030043835.1 Thermoplasmata archaeon | reverse complement strand
GACGGAGCTACGTTTTTCTCAGTCCCGCAAAGGGACAGGAGAAGAACAAGAATGCCGAAGGCGCAACCCGCAGGAGCGTTCAGCCACGTCGAACTGATCTCGAAAGACCCGGCGAAGAGCGTGAAGTTCTACGAGAAAGTGTTCGGGTGGAAGTTCGATGATATGGGAGAAGGCTACATGTTCTTCACACCGCCGGCTCTCCCGACCGGCGGGCTGCGGGGACCCCAGAAAGGGGAGTCTCCCGGCTCCCTTTCATATATCCAAGTGAAGGACGTCGACAAGACCCTCAAGGACGCCCAGGGAGCCGGAGCGGTCATCCTGGTACCGAAGACCGAAATTCCGAACTTCGGCCACTACGCCGTGTTCCTAGCCCCGGGCGACGTCCCGCAGGCAATCTTTCAGAGCTGAATCCTGGAGGCCGGGCGTGTACTTCTTCGTCAAGACCACGAACCCGCGCCCCTCCTTCCACCTCGACATGACTCCCGACGAGCGTGCGACGATGCTTCGCCACGTCGAGTATTGGACCGCGTTCGCCAAGCAGGGAAAAGCCATCGCGTTCGGTCCCGTGATCGAAAAGAGTGGGCCCTACGGAATCCTTGTCGCCCGATTCGAGAACGAGGACGAACTCAAGGCGGCCCTGGCGAACGACCCTGCCAAGAGCATCTTTGGATACTCCTGGGCTCCGATGGGGAATCTCGTCAGCGAGAGGATGGTCCTCGGTTAGCCGGCGAGAGTGGCCGAGCCCAGCGACTCGGGAACAATCGACCCCGGGACCCGCACGACTCTCCAGGAACACGAGCAGAGAGTGCTTCCGGGCCGGTCCTCGCTGTCAAGCTGCGCGAGGCGCCGGGGGGGGCCGCCGCTCGCCGGGAGTGGGGCCCCCTCGTGACCCGGAGATACTGGGATCGACACGAAGTCGGATCTATTCTTCCGTAGGCCTGTTAAGGACACTCAAGCCCGGAGGGGTATTCGAACCCCCCGGGGGTTCAAATCAGAATGTCGGAGGGGCACATCTCGGAAATTTGCAGTTCCCCGGCAGTAGCGATTCACCTACCAGCGTGATTTCCCGCTTGCCCGCAAGCCCGACTGTGTGATTGCTCGCTTGCCTACATTCGGATAGCGGCAACCTCGAGCCAGTCCTCGTCGGTCGCATATACGATGGCGTTTCGAACACCTTCGATCACTTCGCCACCGAGGGTGGGGACTCGGGGCCCTGGCCAGATCCCTAGCGGCGGCGGGAGCGGTGGGTCAATCTAAATCTGCCGGGCGGGCTGCCCACGTCGTGGCCTCTGCGCGCCGTCTCGCCGCCATCATGTTCACCGACATGGTGGGCTACTCGGCGCTGGCCCAGCGGGACGAGCCGCTGGCCCTCCGCTTGGTGGACGTCCAGCGGGCGCTCGTGCGTCCGATTTTCCGGTCTCACAGAGGCCGGGAGGTCAATCGGATGGGGGACGGATTCCTGGTGGAGTTTCCCAGCGCGCTCGAGGCGCTGGAATGCGCGATCGACGTCCAGCGGGCGCTCCTCGACCACAACGAGCGGGCAGGAGCGGAGCGAGTCGAGCTCCGAATCGGGATCCACCTCGGGGACGTGATTGACCAGGCCGGGGACCTCCTCGGAGACGCGGTGAACATCGCCGCTCGCATCGAACCGCTGGCGGAGGCTTCGGGCGTCTGCATCAGCGGCCCTGTCTTCGACCAGATTCGGAACAAAGTGCCCTACTCCTGCACGCAGCTCGAGCACGCGTTCCTGAAGAACATCGACACGCCGATCACCGTGTACAGCGTCGATCTCCCGTGGCACGGACCCTCCGCGGCCCGCATCACTCCGTGGACCGACCGCGAGGCGGAAGTGGACGCCCTCAACGGAGCGCTCAAGGACGCGGCCGCCGGCAGGGGCCAGGTGATCGCGCTCTCCGGGGAGCCCGGAATCGGGAAGACGCGCCTCGCGACGGAAACGATCCGAAGAGGGAGCGCGAAGGGGTTCCGCACGCTTCGCGGACGGGGAATCCAGGATCAGGTCGGAGTCCCGTACGGGCCCTGGGCCGAGGCGGTGCGGGGGTTCGTCCGAGACGCTCCCGACCCGATGCTCTACAAGCTCTGCACCCGATGCCAAGCTGCGATGGTGAGTCTCGTCCCGGAATTGGCCGACCGCATCGGTCCGGGACCCGCGACCCCGGCACTGGACCCCGAGCAGGCGCGACTTGCATTTTTCGAGGGTGTCACGCAGTTCATCCGGAACATCAGCCAGGAAGGTCCGCTGCTCCTTCTCTTGGACGACATCCAGTGGGCCGACGTGGCCTCGGTCCGGTTGATCGAGTATCTGGCCCGGCAAGTCCCGTCCCAACGCCTCCTTTTGATTCTTAGCTATCGCGATTCCGACGTCGCCGAAACGGAGCATCTCCGCGGTGCCCTGTCCGAATTGAGGAAGGATCACATTCTCTGCGAGGTTCCGGTCAAGCGAATGGCCGCCGAGCCCTCTCGACGCCTCGTCTCGGCGATCCTCGGAGGCGAAACCCCACTCTCGAACGTCGTGGGCATCGTCCACGATCGCGCCGGTGGGAACCCGCTCTTCGCCGAGGAGCTTTTGCGATCCATGATCGAGGAGCAGCAGCTGGTCCGACAGCCGGACGGCTGGTCCGTGCAGTTGACCGCGGAGGTAGCGATCCCATCGTCGATGCGAGAGTTGATCGTGCGTCGAGTCGGCCGCGTGAGCGACGAGTCCCGGGCCGCGCTGTCCGTCGCCTCGGTCCTCCGGGGCGAATTCGAGTTCGACCTTCTGCTTCAATTGAGCGGGCACGAGGAGGAGGCGCTGATCCGTTCCGTCGAGGAGCTCCTCCGCGCCCGACTCCTGCGCGAGAGGGAATACGAACCGGGCCACCCGATGTACCGGTTTGCGGACGACGAGACCCAATCGGTTCTTTATCGAGAGTTCTCGCTGGTCCGCCGTCAGCGACTCCATCTGAGGGTGGCCCGGCTGCTCGAGGAGCAGCATGCCGGCCACCCGGAGGCGATAGCCGCCCAGCTGGCCGAACACTTCTATCGGGGAAGCGAGCGCCCCAAAGCCCTCCACTACTCGATCCTGGCGGGGCAGGGGGCCGCCGCGGTCTTCGCCCATGAGGAGGCGATGCGGCACTTCGAGATCGCCCTCGAGCTGATGAACCAGCTCGAAGGGCCGGGCCGGGCCCGATCCCGGGAGCAAACCCTGGCGCGCGGACGTCTACTGGAGGCGCTGGGTCTCGAGGCGCAGTTCCTCGCCCGGTTCGCCTTGGCCGCGGATCGGCTGGAAGAGGCGGCCCAGTTGTTCGAGGAGTCGGGCGAGAGAATCCCGGCCGGGACTGACCTGCTGGCAGCGGGCCGCATTCGCGCTTGGGCGCTCCGATCGCTGGATCAGGGCCTCTCCCTGATGCTCAAGGCGCGGGCCCTGGTCGAGAGCGAGCCCGAGTGCCGGCTGCATGCGGAGCTCTGCCTGGAGCTCGGGGGCGTTGCCACAGAAATGGAACTCCCTCAACTTCCGTCGGAACGGGCGCTGCTGGAGCAAGCGCTTTCGGTGGCGCGCGCCACCCACGCCCCCGATCTCGAAGCGCGGGCGTTCATCGGCCTGGCTTGGCTCGAACCGCCGGAAGGCCGGGAGACCGCGCACGGCAACCTGGCAGCCGCGCTGGAGCTGGCGCGCACGCACAATCTCGTCGTAGGTCCGACGGTCCTCTGGAATCGTGTTTGGGAGCTCCTCTGGATGGATACCGATGCGACCGCGGCGGTCGCCATCATCGACGAGGGAATCCGGTGGAGCCAGCGGATTCGGGACCGATTTTCAGAAATGGTATTCCGGGGAAACCAATTGCCCATCGTGTGGGTGCTGACGGGAGAGATGGACCGGGCGTCCGCCGGTGCTCAGGCGGGAGCGCGGTTCTTCAAGGACGTTGGACTGCCCGACGTCCTGAACTACCAGATTCGAGCGCACATCGAGATGATCGGAGGTGACCTGGACCGGGCGGCGGACCTGCTCGAGTCGGCGAGATCGCTTCTGCGCACCGGACCGGACACGGCCCAATTCGTGTACGAGAGCTACCTCGACGGTTGGCTGCGGTCGGAGCGCAATGACGTGGACGGAGCCCTCGCCGCTCTTGAGGACGGGGTCGCCGTCTGTGACCGGAGGCGATATCCCGCGGTCGTCGCGACGTTCTGGGCGCTGCTCCTAGCTCGTGCGGTGGATGTATCGATACGCCTTCCCGAGGCGGCGGAGGCCGCGCGCCGTGCGTCCGCCTACCTTGAGCGACTCCATCGGATCGCCCGAGTGATTCCCGTGGCGGCGAACCGTGGACTGGCCCTGCGGGCGACGGCGGCGTGGGCATCGCGGGAAGGGAGGACGCAGGATGAGATCCGTAGCCTCGAGGAGTCCGCGACCTGCTGGAGGGAGGTCGGGTGGCCGTACGAACTCGCCGCCACCCTGGAACGTCTCGGACTGGCGTATCGAGCTGCCCACGACGCGGAGAGCGCGGACCGCGCGATCGGCGAGGCAGCGACGTTGTTCGGTCGCCTCAAGGCCCGACGGGACCTCGAACGCGTGCTCGGTTCGATGGCGTCGCGACCAGCCTAAGCGGTGCGGTCGCGGGGACCATCGAGCCATCCTGTCTCGAGGGAAGTTGTGAGGAGCGTTCGTCGAACGGGCCCGCGTTCCCGGTATGTTTAACTAATTCGCTCTCCTGAACCAGGATGTGCCTCAGTGGGCGATGGTGTTCCCGGTTCTTCCGGGCAAGCGTGAGGCGCTGCGGAATCTCCTAAAGGCACTGGCCGGCCCCCGATATGCCGAGTACGACGCCGCCTCCCGTCGATGGGGGTTCGAGCGGGACACCTGGTTCCTTCAGACCACTCCGCAAGGGGTCCTCATCATCTACTACGGGGAGGGCGCGGACATCCCAAAGGCTTGGAAGG
>JASHWY010000109.1 GCA_030043835.1 Thermoplasmata archaeon | reverse complement strand
GAGTTCTCCCAGGTGCACGCCGCGACCCGGTACACGGGCTACGGCCTTCCGCTCTACTACCGTTTCGGCATCGTGCGCCAGCGGTGGGGGAACTGGGACACTCAGCTCTGCGTACACGGGATCATCCGCACGGGGAAGACGGATTATCCGGGCGACGGAAATCCTCAGCTCCGCGAAGAGGCCCGCTACGTCATGGTGAGCGCCTTCAACGACGAAGACTTCCACGAGCTCTGCGACCTCATCGATCGGTCGGACCTTTGGGAAAAGTACAAGACGCACAAGGCCCGCTTGAAGCCGGAGTCTCAAGCGGAGATTTACAACGCCCTCGAGAAGTGGGCCGAGAACAAGAACCGTACTCAAGCGGTCAAGGCGATCACCGACAAAGGATTGCTCGCCGCACCGGTGGTGAACGACAAGGAAGTCTACGAGAGTTCCCACTACCGGGAGCGGGGCAGCATCCGCTGGGTTGACGACCCACTCTACGGGGACGTGCTGGTGCAGAGCGGTCACAGCGTGGGCATGCTGTCCGAAACTCCGAGACGGGTCAAATGGGTCCACCGACCGGTGGGCGCAGACAACGTGAAGATCCTTCACGAGCTGTTGGGCTACCCGATGAGCCAGATCAAGGAATGGTACGACAAGGGCACGATCTAGCCTCGTCCTTGCCTTGAGCTGCGCTGGAGCCGCGCTTCCCGAGCGCCTTACGGCTCGGTCGGACGAGCGCGCCCGGCCGTTGCGGGCAGCGGGCGTGGAGTCGGACCGATCGGGTCACGACCTCGGTTTCCTTCCCGTGCCAGGAATTTGAGACGGTGGGGCTCGCTCGCCTCGCCCGCGTCGCGATGAGGATGCACCGCACCCAACGAACCGACGTGGAGGCGGTGCGCCCGGACGGGTTCAGGGCCTCCCTTACGCCTCGCGAGAGCTTTTAGACCTTCTCCACGTTCCCTTCCTCTCGGAGCCTCATGCCCGGGACGGGTCCCACGGCCGCGCGGCCCGAGAAGACGGTGCACCTGAGGATCGATCCGAATGACGAGTCGACGACCCTCGAAGACGTCCTCACCCGCATCTCCGAGCTCCAGAGAAAGCACCCGGACCGCGAGGTCTTCTTCGACGGGGACGAGTACGCCATCTGCTCGCGACCGAAGCGGGCGCCCAAGGTCGGGGCCCCCAAGGTCGCCGTCCACTGAACCGCTCTCGCTCGGGAGCCCGCTCTTCCTCCTTAACCTCAAGGTCTATCCCGGGGCGCTCGGTCAAGGCGCCGTGCGACTGGCCCAGGCGCTCGAGGAGCTGGGGAAGGCGTCGGGGGTCCCGGTGGCGATCGCACCGGCGATGCCCGACGTGGCGCGGCTCGCTTCGGCCGTCGCGATCCCCGTGGTCGCGCAGCACGTCGATCCCTTCGAGCCGGGACCGCACACCGGATTCGTGACCGCGGAGTCGCTGGCGGCCGCCGGAGCCCGAGGGAGCCTTCTCAACCACTCCGAACACCCGATCTCCCGGCCCGAGATCGGCGAAGCGGTCCGACGGCTCACGGCCGTGGGGCTCGCCGCGGTCGTGTGTGCGGGAGACGTCGAACCCGCGCGCGTGGTCGCGGAACTCTCTCCTCCCTACGTCGCCGTGGAGCCACCCGAACTGATCGGCGGAAGCGTCTCCGTCTCGACGGCCCGCCCCGAGATCGTCGCGGGAGCGGCCGACGCGGTCCACACCGTCTCGCCGACGACCCTGGTCCTCTGCGGGGCCGGGATCCACGATCGTCGGGACGTGGAACGGGCGATCGCGCTGGGGAGCGAAGGGGTCCTCGTGGCGAGCGCCGTGACACGGTCAAAGAACCCGATGGCCACGATCGAGGAACTTCTCGCCGGCTTCTGAGTGTCGGACCCGGTCCTCGCCCGGCGGTCCGGAAAGGCACCGGCTTCAAGAGCACCGCCCGTTTGAGGCTGCGGCCTCGAGGCGCAGGGACTTAGGGCTTCTCCATGAAGAAGACCGGCAGGAACACTCGCTCTCCGAGCGGGCGCCAACGCCCTCGTCGCAAAGCGCGAGGTCGAGGTCGCGAAAAGCCTCGGGTCCGTCGGGAGCTCCGGCCGGTAGCCCGTGCCCTCGCGCAGCCGGGCGAGGCCGGCGAGCGGTTTCCCCTCCCTCCCCTTCCGACGGTCCTTTCGACGACCGCGTCCGCTCGACCCCTACGCATTGTCATGGTAGGCTGGGAGTTCCCCCCGAGCCACTCGGGAGGCCTCGGGGTCCACTCCTACGAGATCGTACGAGAACTCACCCGGCTCGGACACCGGGTCACCTTCCTCACTCCGTTCTCGGGACCGTTCACGCCCGTTCCGGGCGTCACGTTCCGGTTCCCGGGAGAACCTCCCGCCGAAGCGGGGGCTCCTCAATACCCGCCGGCATATTGGACGGGCGGCACGGCCGATAGTCCGTTCGGAGACGCCGTCGACGGCTACAACGCGTGGGTCATGGACCTAAGCGACGTCGAGGGAACGGACGTCGTGCACGTGCACGACTGGTTCGGAACGATCGGCGCCGCGGCGCTCGCTCGCCGGCTGGGGAAGCCGCTCGTGATGACCGTCCACTCAACCGAGTACGACCGATCGCTCGGCCATCCCTGGGATCATATCGTACAGCGCGAGGAGGCCGGGATTCGTGCCGCGACGCGGATCATCGCGGTGAGCGGTCACCTCCGACAGCAGCTCATCGACCGCTACGGGGCCGATCCCAAGCGGGTCGTCGTCATCTACAACGCCGTTCGCCCGACCGAGCGACTCGAGCGGATTGATCCCACGAAGCAGGTCGTCCTCTATGTCGGCCGCCTCGCGGTCATGAAGGGCGTCGACACGTTCCTGCGCGCCGCGGCCCGCGTCGTGACCGTCATCCCGGAGGTTCTCTTCGTCATCGCCGGCGAGGGTCCCGAGTACCCTCGTCTCGTCCAGCTCGCAGCGGCTCTCGGGATCGGGGACCGGGTCATGTTCCTCGGCAAGGTGAGCGAGGAGGAGCGCGAGGTGCTCTTAACCGGGAGCTCGGTCTTCGTCCTTCCGTCCGTCGTCGAGCCGTTCGGGATCGCGGCCCTCGAGGCGATGGCCGCCGGCGTCCCCACGATCGTCTCGAAGACGAGCGGTGTCGCCGAGATCAGTTCGGGGATCTTTCGCGTCGACTTCTGGGATGTGGAAGAGTTCGCGAGCCGGATCGCGGAGCTCCTCGAGTACCCCACCCTGCGTCGCTCGATGGGCGAACACGGCCGATGGGAGGCCCTCAAAGAGGGATGGCCGGAGCGAGCCCGCGAGACGGTCGCGGTGTATCTCGACGCGATCCGGGCCGCGACGGCGAACCCGTCATGAAGATCGTCTTCTACCTCCACCTCCACCAACCCTGGCGCCTCGCCCGGTTCCGCTACCTCGACTTGGGTTCGGGGCGCTCGTACTTCGACGTCGAGCGGAACCTTTCGATCTTCCGAGGGATCGCCGAGCGCTGCTACCGGCCGGCGATGGACCGCCTCCTTCGCGCTCTCGAAGGCCATCCGGAGTTCCGGTTCAGTCTCTCGATCACGGGCACGTTCCTGGAACAG
>JASHWY010000108.1 GCA_030043835.1 Thermoplasmata archaeon | reverse complement strand
ATGAGGCCGGCGGTGACGCAGCCGAGACCGGCGTCGATGGCGAAGCTCTTCTCGATCGACCCGGCCTCCGCAAGGGAGCTCACGGGGAGGTTCCGGTACGCGACGAAGACGATCCCGGTATCGTACGTCACCGCGACCGCGGTGCCGCCCATCTGGATCGCCTGGAGGGCGTATTCGACCTGGAACAGCCGGCCGTCGGGCGAGAAGACGGTGCTCGCACGGTCGTACGCCATCTGGCCGGGTTGCATCTCCATCGACCTACGTTCTCCTTCGGCGGGGGCGCTCAGCCGGGTCGGGCATTTGAGCGTGCGCCCTCCTCCCTCCCCGGACCTCACTTGGTGGCGTTAAACCACCATGGGCCTCGCGCTCCGCGCTCGACGGCGCCGGTCGGGTCTGCATAGAGGAGAAACTCTTTTGGCGCCCACGCGGCGTCCGGCCCCCGTATGGAGCCCTTTCGTCTCCACCTTCTCCCCATGGCGTCGAGCTACCGGGGGGAGCTCTCGCCGGCCTGCTCCCAGTGCCAAGAAGGTCGAAAGATGGTTCTCTTCGTGACGGGGATCTGCCGGTTCCGCTGCTTCTACTGCCCGGTGAGCCCGACGCGGAACCAGAAGGACCTCGTCTTCGCGAACGAGCGGCCGGTCTTGACCGACGAGGACGTGCTCGCGGAGGCTCGGGCGATCGGCGCGGCGGGAACCGGAATCACGGGCGGCGACCCGCTCGGCGTCGTCGATCGGGTGGAGCACTACGTCCACCTCCTCAAAAGGGAGTTCGGGGCGGAGCACAACATCCACCTTTACACCCACGAACCGAACTTGGAGAAGCTTCGGCGCCTCGCCGACGCCGGCCTCGACGAGTTCCGGCTCCACATCCCTCACTACCTGTGGGGGCCTCTTGCGTCGAGCGGCGGCGCCTACCGAGAGGTGCTCGAACGTGCCCGGTCGTGGGGGATCCGCCGGGGCGTCGAGATTCCCGTCCTTCCCGAGAAGGAAGCCGAGCTTCGCCGGCTGCTCAAAGCCTTGGAGGCGATCGGCGTCGACTTCGTGAACCTGAACGAGCTCGAGTTCTCCGAGACCAACGAGGAGGCGATGCACGAGCGAGGGTACCGGCTCGACCCCCGGAACGGCTGGGGCGTGGAAGGAAGCCGGTCGGTCGCCGAGCGCCTCGTCCAGGAGCTCCACCTTTCGCTGCCACTCCACTACTGTTCCTCCCGGTTCAAGGACGGGGTCCAGTTGAAGCAGCGCCTCCTCCGCCGGGCGGAACGCACGGCCCCAGGGTTCGCGGAGCGCCTCAAGGACGGCACCGTGCTCCTCGGGATTGTCGAGGCGACGCGCGCCCAGGACCTCGGGCGCTGGTCGAGAGAGGTCGCCCGCCGGGTTCGGGTCGCGCCGGGCGGCTACCGCCTCGACCCCACGCGACGTCGCGTCGAGCTCGCCCCCAAGACCCTACGGCGGGTCGCCCGACGCCTTCCGTGGCCCGCGTTCGAGGTCGAGGAGTACCCCACCGCCGACGCGCTCGAAGTGGAGCGGGAGCCGCTCAACGCGGCCGCGCGGTCCAAGGCGGAGCTCGCGATCGTTACTTCGTAGCCCTCGTCGCAGACGTGTCCTCCCCAGGTCAAGTACCGTTCGTCCCCTCGCCGGTTCTTGATCGAGCAGGGCCCCCAGCCGTCGTCCTCGGCTCCGTACCACATCGGGCAATCCTTACAATGAAGGGTCGGCAGGCTCGAGGGCGATCGGCGCGGGCGGCTCCTCCCCGTCATTCGCCGGCTCCGGAGCGTCGAAGAAGCTCCCAGGCGCGCACCGTGGAGGCCATGAGTTCGGCCACCGTCACCGGTCCGACGCCTCCCGGCACCGGCGTCAGGGCGCTCGCCCATCCGTCAAGGGAGACCGGGTCAGCGTCTCCCACCGCGCGAGAACCTCCCGGACGACCCGGGTCGGGAACGCTCGAAAGACCGACGTCCACGATCGCACACCCTTCGGGCACCAACCCCCGATTGAGGAGTCCGGGACGTCCGGCGCATGAGAAGATCGTTCGACACTGCTTAAGCGCGGACTTGAGGTCGCGCGTGCGGGAGTGAGCGATCGTCACGGTCGCGTTGCGCCCGGCAGCGCGGCTTAAGAGCAGGAGCGCGAGCGGAAGACCGACGGTCTCCGATCGACCGACGACCGCCACAGGCTCTCCTTCGATCGGCAGCTGATAGTGGAGCGCGAGGTCGACGGCCGCTTGGGCGACCGGGGGGACGTGGACCGGTCGCTGGCTAACGAGCCGTCCGAGGTTGAGCGGACCTACCCCGTCCACGTCCTTCTCGGGCCTAAGTCCCGAGACTGCCTCGAGAAAATCATAGGGGGCGGGGAGAGGGTGCTCGAGGAGCACGGCGTGGACGCCCGGGTCCCGGTTGAGTTCGGCGACCGTCCGAAGCAGCGCCGCCGGGCCGTCGGCGGCTGAAATCGATTGCGGGAGAAACCGAATCCCGAGCCGGGCCGCGGCCTTCTCCTGCCGCCGTAGGTAGAACCGGAACGGGCTCTCCACGTCGCGGTGCACGCTCACGAGCGTCGGGGGAGCTTCGCCCATCTTCCGAGAGGCGATCGCGGCCCGCGTCGCGTGATCGATCGCCTCGGCGACGGGCTTTCCCTCGAGACGTTCGGTCACAATCCGCGCCTGGGCCGGTCGAGCCGGGGTCCATAGATAACGGGCGGCCTCTCGGCCTCACGAGCGCTCGCGGCCGCTCCGGTTCGCGTCGAAGAGTGCCGCGGCCGGGAAGGGATTTATACCGTCCTCCCCATAGTTCGCTCGGCGACACGTTCCCCCACCGGAGGATCGCGACGCCTCGATGGCAGAGGGAGCGGACACACCGCCCGGCGAGGTCGGGGAGCAATCGATCGAGAGCGAGCTCGAGAGCTGGGCGCACACCCTACCGTACACCTCCACGGCCCAGATCGAGGTCCCGCCTCGCCTCCTCGACCAGGTGATTGGCCAGGACGAAGCGGTCGAAGTGGCGCGCAAGGCGGCGACCCAGAAGCGCCACATGATGCTGATCGGCGACCCGGGCACGGGAAAGAGCATGCTCGCCCGCGCGATGGTCGACTTCCTGCCCAAGGAACAGCTCCAAGACATCCTCGCCTATCCGAACAACGAGGACTCGAACGAGCCCAAGATTCGGGTCGTTCCCGCCGGAAAGGGGAAGGAGATCGTCGCAGCGCAGAAGCTCGAGGCGGCGGCGAAGAAGGAGCAGCGGACGATCCTCTTCATCGTCCTCACCGTGGCGGTCCTCGCGTTCACGCTCTACATCGTGCTCGTGACGAAGGACCTGACCGCGCTCCTCTTCGGCATCTTGATTGTGGTCTTCATCTACGCCTTGGTCCGATTCTCGGGCGGACGGAACGATGCGAACGCCGGGGTCGCGAAACTCTTGGTGTCGCATACGTCCGACGAGAAGCCCCCGTTCGTGGACGCCACGGGCGCGCACGCGGGGGCCCTTCTCGGCGACGTGAAGCACGACCCGTTCCAATCGGGCGGCCTCGAGACCCCTCCCCACGAGCGCGTCGAGGTCGGCGCGATCCACAA
>JASHWY010000003.1 GCA_030043835.1 Thermoplasmata archaeon | reverse complement strand
ACCAACTGACCGTCGAGTTGTACGCCCCCGAGGGACCGTAGTCGGCCTCGTAGGCCGGGTCGGTGGTGTAGCTCACCACCATCCCTGGGTTGCCGCTCGTCTCGGTGAATTCGTCGAAGGCGGTCCCCCAGTCGGGCGCGACCGGTGCGAGCGGCAGGATCGATTGCCAGAACGTCTCCCAGTTCTCGTGGAGGACGGACTCGTAGTACTCCACCTCCCACGCGAGGAACTCTTCCCCCGTGATGTCGTAGAGGGGGTTTTCGATGAGGAGCTGCTTCGCCCAGCTCGCGTTCGTGACGAAATCGGGCAGCGTGGCTCGGGCCACGGCGCCGTCGGTCGAGTGCCCAAACGCCGACGTAAAGTCGATCGCGAGGAACCCGTACTCGTACGGCACGACGGCGTAGTCGGGGCTGAGCTCGCTCACCAGCCACGGGGGAACCGACGAGAGCTCCGGCGGGGTGTACGGCTTGAGGAGGCCGAGCGCATCCGCTTGCGGGGCCGTGATCTCGTCGAGTCCGACCACGAGGTCGGCGGCGGGGAGCCCGTAGACGGCGGGATCCTCGAGCGCACTCACGAGGTTCGCCGCCGGACAGACGAGATCGACCCGGACGTGGTGAGCGGCCTCGAACTCTCCGAGGACGAGCGAGAGGTTCGCCGACCCCGCCCCGCAGTTACCGCTGAAGAGGCTCGAATACGTGTAGACCACGAGGGTCGTCTCGCCGCTCGCGGCGCCGGACGTGTAGTACTCATAGACCCCGAAGCCGGCGACGATGACAACGAGCGCGATCCCGATCGCGACAAGCGCCCGGCCGATTCTTCCGGGACGCCGGAGGCGCCGGCGAGGCACGTCAACGGTCGAGGTCATTCCCTCCGCGGGCCGGCGGAGAGGGGTCTTACGTCGCGCATCGCATTCCCTTCGCGGGCATTATCCCGTGCAGGTTCCTGGGGTCGACGAGGTCGCCCTCGTCCTCTCAGCCGTGCCTCAGCTCCCCCTGCTTTCGGCCTCATGCCTCCCCGGGATTTAGGTTCGCGGGAGCCCGCGGAGCACGCTCTTATACGCTTGCCGCCCCTCACGAGTCCGAGACCATGAGCGACCCCATGGAGAAGCTCCGGTTCGGCACCGAGCTCGTGAAGCGGGGCTTCGCCCGCATGCAGCAGGGGGGTGTCATCATGGACGTCACCACCGCCGAGCAGGCCGCGATCGCCGAGGAGGCGGGAGCGGTCGCCGTGATGGCGCTCGAGCGGGTTCCGGCGGACATCCGCGCGGAGGGCGGGGTCGCCCGGATGGCCGACCCTCTCAGGATCCGGGAGATCCGGGACCGAGTCTCGATCCCTGTGATGGCGAAGTGCCGAATCGGCCACACGGCCGAGGCCCGGATCCTGGAGTCCCTCGCGGTCGACATGATCGACGAGTCGGAGGTCCTCACCCCGGCCGACCCGTTCTTCCACGTCGACAAGAAGGCGTTCAAGGTCCCGTTCGTCTGCGGCGCTCGCAACCTGGGCGAGGCGCTCCGCCGCATCGACGAGGGAGCGGCGATGATCCGCACGAAGGGCGAAGCGGGGACCGGAAACGTCATCGAAGCCGTCCGCCACATCCATCAGATCTCGCGGGAGATCGTGGAGGTCCGGAAGCTCCCCAAGAAGGACCTCTCCCAATGGGCGAACAAAGAGCGGGTCTCCGACACGGTCTTGGGCGAGGTTCGGGCCCTGGGCCGCTTACCCGTCGTCAACTTCGCGGCGGGAGGCATCGCCACCCCGGCCGACGCGGCGCTGTGCCGGCTCCTCGGGGTCGACGGCCTCTTCGTCGGGAGCGGGATCTTCAAGTCCGAGAACCCGATGAAGGTCGCCCGCGCCATCGTCGAGGCGTCGCTGCACTTCGAGGAGCCGGACGTCCTCGCTCGAGTTTCGAGCGGCCTCGGCGAGGCGATGAAGGGGATCGACATCGCGTCGATCCCTTCGGAGTCGCTCCTCCAGCACCGGGAGTCGACCGAGCCCCTCCGGGCGGGACGGCGCGACGCCACGGTGGCCTGAGGCCTCCCTCCGACGGCCGTACGCCGGCGGGCGGAGGGCGTAACGTCGAGGGGGGCGAACCGGCCCGTGCGGATCGTCCAGGTGACGCCGTTCTTCTACCCGCACGCGGGGGGCGTCGAATCGCACGTTCGGAGCCTGGCCCGCGAGCTCGCTCGGGAAGGCCACGAGGTCACGGTCATCACGAGCCGATTTAACCAACGGCTTCCTGCCGAGGAGCGGCTCGAAGGGTACCGGATCCTCCGTTCCCGCTCGCTCGGGGTCGTGCTCAACACGCCGATCGACGTGGGCTCGGGAAAGCTCCTTCGCTCGGTCGATGCGGACGTGATCCACCTCCACTATCCGCCCCCGATCACGTCGTACGTGGCGGCCCGGGCATTGAAGCGAGCCAAGGTCCCGATCTGCCTCACCTACCACTGCGACCTCGTGCTGGGTGGCGTATCGGGCCGTCTTCTGGCCGGGCTTTACCAGCGGGTCTTCCTGCCGGGAACGCTCGATCGCGCGAACGCGATCGTCGTGCACACGAAGAGTTACGGGATCACGTCGGCCGTGCTGCGGGACCGCCCCCTCACGGTGATCCCCTCCGTCGTCGATCTCGAGCGATTCCGTCCGGGCATCGACGCGTCCGCCCTCCGCTCCGATCTTACGCTTAACGGGAAGCGGGTCCTCGCGTTCACGGGCCGGCTCGTTCCGCACAAGGGAGTCGACGTGATCCTCGAGGCGATGCGGCTCCTCCCGGACGACGTCGTCCTCGTCGTGATCGGGTCCGGGCCGCTGCTCCCGAACCTCGTCGGACAGGCTCGGCGATCGAGGCTCGGAGACCGGGTCCGCTTCTTACCCAACGTCTCGGACGAGGAGCTCCCCAGGTACCTCGCGCTCGCCGACATCTTCGTCTTTCCCTCCCAAAACCGCCTCGAAGGGTTCGGGCTCGCCGTGGCCGAAGCGATGGCGTGCGGCCTTCCCGTCGTGACGGCGGACATGCCGGGGGTCCGCGAGGTGATCGAGCCGGGGAAGGAAGGCCTCCTCACGGAGCCGCTCATTGCCCGCGACGTCGCCGAGAAGATCCGCACGCTGCTCGACGACCCCGTGAGCGCGCTCGCGATGGGCGCGGCGGGCCGACGGCGCGCGGAGGCGCGTTTCGGCGGCCCGACGGTCGCCGGCCAGCTCGTCAGCCTGTACGAAGCCCTGCGCGCAGCTGGTTGATCTGGACCTTCAGGCGCTCGGCCTCGACGCCGGCCGCCTTCTTCCAGTCGCCGCCTTGGGAAGCGTAGAGGATGCTGCGGGAGGCGCTCACGAGGAGCGCCCGACCGTTGGCGTCGACGCCTTCGCGGACGGCGGTCGCGAGCGAGCCCCCTTGCGCGCCGATTCCCGGGACGAGGATCGGGATCGTGTTTCCCAGCGTCGCGCGCGTCGCCCGGAAGGCGTCCGAGAACGTTGCGCCGATCACCACGCCAACGTTCCCGTGCGCATGGGCGAGCCGTCGGGCCTCGCCGACGATGGCGAGCCAGAGCGGTCCCCGGGGCGTGGGGATGTCCTGGAAATCGAGCGCGCCGGGGTTCGAGGACCGCGCGACGACGAAGATCCCGTGGGCCGAATCGTCGAGGAACGGCTGGAGGGTTTCCCAGCCGAGCCACGGCGTGACGGTGATCGCGTCGAAGCCAAACTGCCGGAATATCCCTTCCCGGAAGAGTCGCATGATGTTCGGGATGTCGTTCGCTTTGAGGTCGAAGATGCGAAGCCGCGTGGGGCCGATCCGCTTCACGATCCGGGCGAGGGACCCGAACGCCTTGGGCCCGTAAGGAAGGTAGGCCCCGAGCTGCATCTTGTACGCTGCGGCGTGGGGGTACGTCGCGGCGACGATTCCGTCCAAGAACCGGTCCAGCTGGGTCGCCGGCGGGAGGCGACGGAGCGGCCTCGGCATGAGCGCGGGATCCGGATCGAGACCGACGCACACGAGGGAGTCGCGGGCGTTGAGGATGCGATCGACCTTCTGGACGAACTTCAACGGCACCGCGGCCGGTGAGGGGGTTCGAGCCAAAAGGCTTGTGACCATTCCGCGACGGTGCGGGCGTCGGCGTGCTTCACCGTTCGCCCGTCGCGGGACCCTTTTATCGCGGCAGGGGGTGGTCCGCCTCCGGCAAGGCCCCATGCCCCCCGAACCTCTCACGAACGGAGCCCTCGAGGTTCACCTGCGCGACCTCGCCCCTGCCTCGGGCCCGGTCGAGTTCGTCGCTCGGATCGTCTCGGCCGAGCGCCGCGAGGTCACCCGACGCACGGACGGAACCCGCCGACCGCTCCTTTCCGGCCTCGTGAGCGACGGCACGGCCACGGTCCGGTTCACCTGGTGGGACCCTCCGCGCGAGGGCGTGGACCGGGGAACCGTCGTGCGCGTCGTCGGGGCCGAGGTCCGCGAGTTCCGCGGCCGTCCCGAGCTCGTGTTCTCCTGGAAGACCCGCATCGGCCCGGCGAGCCCGGTCGAGCTTCCTCGCCTGCGCGCCGACGAGGTCCCGACGAAGACCGTGAAGGAGCTCACCCCTCCGGACGAGGGGTTCAGCGTCGAGGTCCGGGTCGTCCGCGTGGGCCCCCGTACGGTGACGGTCGGAGAGGAGCGGCGCGTGGTCTTCGACGGCCTCGTCGCCGACCGGACGGGAGCGATCGCGCTCTCCTCCTGGAGCGACTTCGGGCTCAAGGAGGGGGAAGCGATCCGGGTCCTCGGTGGGTACGTCCGGGGCTTCCGCGGTCGCCCCCAGCTCGTGCTCGACGATCGCTCGACGGTCGAACGAATCGAGAGCGAGGGCCTCCCCGAGCCGGCCGAGTGGCTCCGAGCCTCGCCCCGTACGATCGCCCTCGTCGAGGACGAGGGCGGGGGGGCGGCCCTCGCGGTCGAGGGGATCGTCGTCGGCCTCCTTCCCCCGAGCGGCCTCGTCTATCGATGTCCTACGTGCCAACGATCGGTGAAGAGCGGGATCTGCCGGATCCACGGTCAGGTCATGGGACGCCCCGACCTTCGGGCGCGGATCGTGCTGGACGACGGTACAGGGGCCCTCACGGTGAACGTGGGACGCGCCGACACCGAGCGACTGTGGGGCGTGACGCTCGAGGAGTGCCGCGCTCGTCTTCGGGATCTCCCGGACCCCTCCGTCCTCGAAGAGCAGCTC
>JASHWY010000107.1 GCA_030043835.1 Thermoplasmata archaeon | reverse complement strand
CGGAGGTCGGGCGGAGTGCGAGAGGAATGTCGAGCTCCGAGGTTCCCCCGCGGGTGACCCAGAAGACCTCGGCGTCGAACCCCTTGATGTGCTCGGCCTCCTTCGCGAACTCCGTTCGGGGAATGAGCGTCGGGAACTCGACGGCCTCGGACCCGGTCGCTTCGATCTCGCGGACCAGCACGGCGTCTAGGTTACGGCGGGCTTTAAGGCCGTAGGGCGGCCAGACGTTCATGCCCTTCACCGGGTAGCGCTTGTCGGTAAGCCCGGCCGCTTCGACGGCCTCGAGGTACCATTCGATGAACGCCGTCGATTTGTCCGGAAGGTCAACCATGGAGGCTCGGTGGCAGCGAGGGGGACGCGAGGAGTATAAGCGTATCCGGAGCGCGGACCCATGGAAGTCCGGCAGTTGTCGGACGCCGGAAATCGGTCGAGGTCCCCCTCCCCAGCACGCAAGTTGTTAAGCTCTCCGCCGACCATACAGCGCGGGCCATGCGGCTCGTCGTCTGCATCGACCGGGACGACGATCTAGGACGTAAGGCGGGTGTCGCCGGGCCCGTCGTGGGCCGCTCGGACGTGCTCGAGGCGGCCGTCCGTTTGGGCACGATCGATCCCGAGGACTCGGACACCAACGCGATCTTCGCAGCGGTGAGCCTGCTCGACGAGCTTAGGGGCGCCGGCGAGGAGTGCGAGGTCTGCATCCTCACGGGGTCCCCCAAAGTAGGGATCCTCTCGGACCGCCGGGTCGCGGAACAGTTCGACACGGTGCTCGAACGAGTGAAGGCGGCGAGCGCCTACCTCGTGAGCGACGGGGCCGAGGACGAGTACCTCTTCCCGATCCTCGCGTCGCGTGTGAAGGTCGACGGCGTGCGTCGGGTGTTCATCCGCCAGAGCGCCAGCATCGAGTCGACGTACTACACGGTCGTGCGGGCGCTCAAAGACCCCAAGCTCCGCGCAAAGACGGTGCTCCCGTTCGCGCTCGTCCTGCTGATCCTCGGGATCGCGGCGGCGGGAGGGGTCCTCCTTTGGGGGGTGATCGGGCTCGCGATCCTGCTCGGGGTCTACCTCATCTTCTGGACGTTCGACATCGACGAGGCGATCATCGAGGCCGCACGAAGCGCATCGGCGGACATCCGCGTCGGCTCGGTCGCCTTTGGTTTCGGGCTCTTCTCGGTGGCGCTCGTCGGCGTCGGCTTTCTCTCGGGGTACAACGGCATCGCGGCGAACCTGGGTCGCCCGCCGATCGAGCGGAGCCTCCTCTTCCTCCAAGCCGGCCTCATCTGGTGGATCGCCGGCGCGGTCGTCTGGGAGACCGGACGCGCCATCCGTCGCACGTTCTCCCGAGGTCGGTTCCCCCGGTCGTTCGCGGTCGCGACCACGTCGATCATCGGGATCGGATTCGTCTGCTACGGGATCGTCTTCCTCGTCCGATATCTCCAGGGGATCACCGCCGCAGCGGAGCTTCCCTTAGTGATCGGCCTCATCGCGACGGGCTTCGGTCTCGTGATCGGCGCGGGGGTCTTGCAGCAGTACTTCAAGGCGGTCGCGCTCCGCGACGCCTCCGAGACCACGACGTCGGGCTGAGCGTGACCGTCGAGCGAGCGGCGGTCGTCCTCGTCGAGCGCGTTCAGCCGAGGGGGACGTGCGCCGCGATGCGCTCCAAGTCGGCCCGAGGCACGTCGAGCCGGGCGCGGCGCTTGAGCGTCGCCCGGACCGCGTCGAGCCCCGGAGTCATCGCGGCCGCCCGCGCCGCGAGGGTCGCGAGGTCCTCCCAGTAGTTCCAGGGAAAGACGACCCATACCCAGGCGTCGCGGGGGATCTCCTCGGCATAGTAGGTCGGCGCCACTCTAGAGTGGGTGATGTGAAGGAACGTCGCCGACTCGACGCGCGCCGGTCCCGCCTTTTGGACGTGGTCGACGGCGAGCGCGAGGCTGTCACCAGTATCGGTGATATCGTCGACGACGAGGACGCGGTGGCCGGTGACGGACCCGCTCAACCCTTCGGTGAGCTCCGCCGCTCCCGTCGGGGTCGCCGTCACGCCCCAATGTCGGGCCCGCAGCGAGACGAGCCGCTGTACCCCGAGCCGGTCGCAGAGGAGCCGGCTCGGGATCCACCCGCCACGGGCCATTCCGACGATCGTGTCGGGGACCGCTCGACCGGCGACGATCCGGTCGGCGACGATCTCCGCCCAGCGGTCGACATCGTCCCACGTGGCTCGGCGACAACGCGGGAGGTCGTCCATCGAGAGGGTCGAGGAACCGCGGCGCCTACGGATAGATCCCGCGCATCTTGATCGCGTCGACCACCCGCTGGATCGCGAGGACGTAGGCCGCCGTACGGTTGTGGACCCGGCGCTCGGTCGCGACCTTGTGTACGTCGGCGTACGACTTTACCATCACGTGCTCGAGACGCTGGTTCACCTCCGCGAGCCCCCAGAAGTACCCCTGGATGTCCTGGGCCCACTCGAAGTAGCTCACCGTGACGCCTCCCGCGTTCGCTAGGACGTCGGGGAGGACCGTCACGCCCTTCTCGAAAAGGACCGTGTCGGCCTCGGGAAGGGTAGGTCCGTTCGCCGCCTCGGCGACGATCTTCGCTTGGATCCTGTCGGCATTCTTCTTCGTGATCTGGTTCTCGAGCGCCGCCGGGATCAGGATGTCGGCCTTCGTCTGAAGGACCTCCTCGTTCGAGACCGCCTTCGTTCCGGGAAAGCCGACCACCGAACCCGACTTGTGCTTGTGGGCCTCGACCGCGTGGGGGTTGAGCCCGTCGGCCTTGTAGATCCCGCCTTTCGAGTCGGAGACCGCGACGATCCGGGCGCCCTGATCGTCGTAGAGCAGGTTGGCGGCGACGCTGCCCGCGTTCCCGAACCCCTGGACGGCGACCGAAGCGCCCTTCACCTTGAGCCCGACGTCCTTCGCGGCCTCGCGGACCACGTAGGCGCATCCACGGCCCGTGGCCTCCCCGCGCCCTTCGCTACCCCCGAGGCTGATCGGCTTGCCCGTTACGACCCCGGGCACGGAGTACCCCTTCAGCATCGAGTAGGTGTCCATGATCCACGCCATCGTCTGAGCGTCCGTGTAGACGTCCGGTGCCGGGATGTCCATCTCGGGGCCGATGAGTGGGGCGATCTCACTCGCGTAGCGTCGGGTGAGTCGCTCGACCTCGCCCATCGACATCTTCTTGGGGTCGCAGACGACGCCGCCCTTCGCTCCCCCGTACGGGATGTCGACGACGGCGCACTTCCAGGTCATCCAGGCGGCGAGCGC
>JASHWY010000106.1 GCA_030043835.1 Thermoplasmata archaeon | reverse complement strand
GGAGGTCGGCGGCCTGGCTGGTACGGGAAAGGGGGTTCAGGTCGATCGCGATGACCCGCTTTCCGACCGCTCGCAGCGCCTCGGTCCGGTCTCCGTCCTCGAGCGGCACGAGACAGACGTCCGCCCGGAGGATCCCTTGAGGGTCGACCCAGGCCCGGTCCGATGGGAGGCCGGGGATCCGGGCGCTCGGGCGCTCGCCGAGGAGGGAACGCACGCCCGCCGAGCGCAGCGCGCGGGCGACCGCGTGGGCCCGTTGGGGAGTTCGGTGGAAGAGGTTCACCTCCACGCCGAGGCGCGGCACGGCGGAAGCGAGCCGCGCGATCTCCTTCGCCGCGAGCGCAGCGACGTTCCCGTTCACGCTCACCACCGGCTGCCGGGCAGCAAGGAGCCACTCGGCCGCGACGCGCTCCGCGCGACGTGCGCTCGGCGTCGTGCGCTCTCCCAGGAGGTAGTCGAACGCCTCACCGCGCCCTTGGGCGATCAACCCCTCGGGAACGACGAGGCCGGACCGGCTCGCTCGCGCGAGTACAGCGCGGACCTTGAGGCTCCGGTAGCGAGGGTGCCGAGGGGAGAGGCGCATCGGTGAGGTCGCGCTAGGCGCCGCCGGGAGCGCTCGACGCGTTGTTCTCCGCGCCGAGGCGGCTCTCGAGCGCCGCGATCCGGTCCTCGAGCGGCCGGAGCCCCTCTTCGAGGACCTTCGAGAGGGCGAGCTTGAGGCTCTCCTCGAGAGCGACGAGATCGCGCCCGAGGTCGGTCATGCGTCGGGCGTTCTCGTTCAAGAGAAGGCGGCTTTGCGTCGTGACGCGATAGGTGTCGGCGAGGTCCTTCGTGAGCTGGTGGGACGACGAAGCGAACGCCTCGATCGATTCGCCGACCGGCTTCCACTTCGCGTCGAGGTTCGAAGCGAGGCCATCGTTGAGCCGCCGACCCGCGGCCTCCACGCTGTCGGAGACCTGCTGGGCGACCCGTCCGGTGAGCGTCGTCTCGATTCCCTCGACGCGGCTCTTGAGCTCGTCCCCGAGCGATTGCTCGATCCCCTCGATGCGCTGGAGCCGGTCCTCGAGCGTCTGAAGGCGCGCGAGGAGGTTCGAGTACGCGGCGCCGACTAAGAGGTCCACGTGGCCCTGGCTCAGCTCCTGGGCGCGGAGGAGGAGGTGAAGGACCCAGTGCTCGCGGCCCTTCGTCTCCGCAATGGGCCCGCGATCGAGCCGGTCTCGAACGCCCTTGTCGTCGATGAGCGACTGGAGCTCCTTCAGCACCTCGACCCGGAGCGATGCGGCGCCCGGGGGACTCGCCGGGGGGTGGCCCGCCATCCGGCGGAGGAGGGGCGTCCGGTGGCTATATAGGTTGGTGAGCCGCGGAGCCGGGCTCGGATCGAGGGCACCGAGGGAGCCGGACGATGGTCCCGCCGGTTCCTACGAACCGAGGTCGGGCCCGAGGAGCTCCCGGGCGACCACCAGGCGTCGGATCTCCGAAGTTCCCGCGCCGATCTCGAGGAGCTTCGCGTCGCGCGCCAACCGCTCGAGCGGAAGGTCGCGCATGTACCCGTACCCCCCATGGATCTGGATGGCGTCGAGGGCCACCCGGGTCGAAGCTTCGGAGGCAAACGTGATCGCCGCCGCTGCCGCACGGAGGCTTACCGGGTCCTGAGCCACGGCGATAAGGGCGGCGCGGACTAGGCCGCGGGCGGCCTCGAGGTCAGTATACATGTTCGCGATCTTCGCCTGAACGAGCTCGAACTGTCCGATCTTCTGACCGAACTGCTCGCGCTGAAGGGCGTAGGCGACCGAGCGGTCGAGACACTCGGCCATGATGCCGACCGGGATTGCGGCGAGGACCGCGCGCTCGACGTTGAGCCCGCTCATCATGACCCCGACCCCATGGTTCTCGGCCCCCACTCGATGGTCGGTGGGGACGATGACGTCCTGAAAGGCGAGCTCCCCCGTCGGCGAGCCGCGCATCCCCATCTTGTCGAGGCTCTTTGCGACCGAGTAGCCCGGGCTCTCCCGGGAGACGACGAACGCGCTGATGCCGTGGGCGCCCCGCTCCGGGGCGGTCTTCGCGTAGACGAGGAGCAGGTCCGCAACCGGCCCGTTGGTGATGAACTGCTTGGTGCCGTTGAGGACGTAGTGATCGCCCCGGCGTTCGGCCCGGGTCCGGATCGAGACCGCGTCCGAACCGGCGCCGGGCTCGGACAACGCAAGCGCGCCGATCGCCTTTCCCTCGACGATGGGAGGGAGGAACTTCGCCCGCTGCGCGTCCGTGCCGTTGCGAGCGAGGTTGTCGGCGAAGAGGTTCGAGGTCGCGCCGACGCTGAGCGCGAGCGCGGGAGAAAAGCGCGCGATCTCCTCAAGGATGAGCGCCTGAGCGAGGTAGGAGAGCCCGAGCCCTCCGAACTCGACCGGGACCGTGACCCCGAGGAACCCCTGCTCCCCGAGGAGGCGCACGAGTTCGCGAGGGAAGAAATCCTCGCGGTCCATCCGGTCCGCGACCGGAGCGACCTCCTTCCGCGCGAAGCGCCGCGCGGCGTCCCTGAGCTCTCGCTCTTCCCCGGAGAGGGCGAGGTCCATGTGTACCGCGACGGCTCCCGCCGCATAACAGTTGTCGGCGATGGTTAACGGCGAAGCTTCGGGGGAAGCTGGGCGAGGAGGCCGATGTGGCGGCGCCAGATGGGACGCGGCTTCGGCCAATCGGAGCGGTAATGGGCGCCGCGGCTCTCCGTCCGCGTGAGGGCCGCTCGAGCGATCAGCGACGCGGTGAGCGCGCCGTTCGCGACGGCTCCGGGAAGCTCGCGCGCGCTCGACGGTTCGACCGCTTGCCGCAGTCGGTCCAGGGCATCGAGCGCGGATTTGAGTCCGGTCGCGGCACGGACGATCCCGACGTCCTCCCAGAGGAGGGTACGCACCTCGTCGAGCTCGCTCGGCTCCTCCGGACGACCGGCGCCAGGCGCCTGAGGGACGCGGACTAATCGCTCGGGCAGAGCGGGCCCTCGAGGGACGGGATGGAGGAGTTGGCGGGCGACCCGCTCCCCGAAGACAAGGCCCTCCAGCAACGAGTTGCTCGCGAGGCGATTGGCGCCGTGGACGCCGGTCGAGGCGACCTCGCCGCAAGCGTAGAGACCCCTCAGCGACGAACGGCCTTCCAAGTCCGTGGTGACGCCGCCGATCATGTAGTGCGCAACGGGGGTCACGGGAATCAGGTCGCGGGACGGGTCGAGCCCGTACGTCGCGAGGAACCGGGAGATGGAAGGGAATCGCGCGAAGAGGCGGTCCCGGGGGATCCCGGTCGCGTCCAGGTAGACGCTCGGATGCCCCGATCGCTGGATCTCTTCCTCGATGGCCCGCGCCACGATGTCCCGAGGGGCGAGTTCCGCGTCGCGGTGGTACTTCGTCATGAACCGTTCGCCGGCCTCGTTGCGCAGGACGGCGCCTTCTCCCCGAAGCGCTTCCGAGATGAGGTACCGGGGAGCTCCTTCCCGGAAGAAGACGGTCGGATGGAACTGGACGAACTCCATGTCGGTGAGCAGCGCCCCGGCGCGAAAGGCGATCGCGACGCCATCGCCCGTCGCCACGGCCGGGTTCGTCGTGTGGCGGTAGAGGCTCCCCGCTCCTCCCGTCGCAAGGATCACCGGCTGGGGCTCGTCGATCTCGAGCGCGTGTCCGTCCGGGTCCGTGAGCACCGCGGTCGGGCCCGTGCGGTCACCCGGCCTTAAGGCCCGCAGCACTCTCCTCTCGCGGGCGTCGATACCGGCCTCGATCGCCCGGCGCTTGAGCGCCTCCTCGATCGAGTAGCCGGTGGCATCGCCTCCCGCGTGCAGGATCCGGGACCGGGAGTGGGCCGCCTCTCGTCCGAGGGTGATCTGCCCGTGCACCGTATCGAACGGCACGCCGTAGCGCACGAGGTCGGCGATGCGAGCCGGCGCCTCCGAGGTGAGAATCCGAGCCGCCCGGCGATCGACCAATCCGGCTCCCGCCCGGATCGTGTCCTCGAGATGGCGCGCGGTCGAGTCGTCGGGGCCGATCGCGGCCGCGATCCCTCCCTGCGCGTACCGCGTGTTCGACTCCTCGAGCCGGGACTTCGTCACGATCGTCGGCCGAAGCCCGAGCTCCCGGCAGCGCAGCGCGACGTAGAGGCCGGCGATGCCGCTCCCGATGATGAGCGGCCGCGAAGCGCTATCGACCACGGGGTCCGGACGGGAATGCCGAGTATAGCCCCTTCTCTGGGGGAAGCGCATCCTCCTATATCCGACGGCTCTTCCATCGGCGTGGTCGATGCCTCCCTCGTTCCCGAGGTCCCCGACTGGAAGCGCGCGGTCGAGATTCACGAGGACCCAACGCTCGCCGCTGAGTTCTTGGACCGCCTTTCCCACGGAAGCGGATTGCGGTCCATCGCCGTCATCGACCTCCTCGCGGCACGACGGGCGTTCTGGCGGCTCGTGGGGCCCGCCCCTCCAGTCTCGGCCGAGAGGACCGCTAGTATGGAAGCGGGTCGACGTATCCATCGGTGGCTAGGGCCCCTCCTTTCCGCCGACGGAGCCATCGAGGTCCGCGTTCGTCGGAACGGGGTCACCGGACGGATCGACGTCCTCTCCGACCTCCCCACGGAGGTAAAGACGAGCGGGACGCCGGTCCCATCGGCCGAACTGCGTGCGACCCGCCCGGAGCACGTCGAGCAGCTCGGCATGTACTGCGTCCTCGCCGGGCGCAGCCGTGGACGCCTCGTGGCCTGCGTCGTTTCCGAAGAGCGGGTCACCGCCGTCCACACGA
>JASHWY010000105.1 GCA_030043835.1 Thermoplasmata archaeon | reverse complement strand
CTCCTGGATGAGCCCCAAGGAGTTGAGTTGGTAGCGGTGGTACAGCATCCCCCTCGGCGCCTCGGTGATCGCCGCGCCGGCACACGGCGCGAACGAGACCGGAGGCGCGATCGACGGGGTTTCGGGAGGGACGTACCCGTCGATGATCGACAACGCCTCCTCACACGCCAGGACGATCTCGATGGCCCGGACGATGATGCTCTGAAACGGATTGCGGACGACGCTCGGGAGCCCTACGTCGCGGGCGAGGGCCGCCGCCCGAGGCGTCAGCCGATCGTGGTTGAGTGCGTACCGGGCAAGCGGCCCGACGAGGTACGACCCTCCACCTCTGCGGACGGAGTGGAGGGCGTTCGAGTGAGGGACCTGGACCTCCTCGAACTCCCGCTCGTAGGCGTCGACGGGGATCTTTAGCCCCCGGCTCGATACGACGTCCCCCTCGTTCATCGGATACTCGTTCTCGGTCCGCAAGGCGACGAACTCGTAGTCCTCCTCCACCGTGGGGAAGTCGAGGCCGGCGGTGAACCGAACGGTCCCCTCGGCGAGAGCGAGCGCGCTTTCGAGTTCGGGGCGGATCGACTCGAGCTCCTCGCGGGAAGGACACCGGTAGAACCCTCCGATCCGGACGTTGATCGGGTGGATCTCCCGTCCTCCCAAAAGCCGCATGAGGGCGTTCCCCGCCTTCTTGAGGCGGAGGCCCTCCCGGACGATCTGGGGATGGTCCTTCGCCATCCGCATCGCGTCGGGGTAGCCCAAGAAATCCGGGGCGTGGAGGAGGTAGATGTGAAGCGCGTGGCTCTCGATCCACTCCCCGCAGTAGAGGAGCCTCCTAAGCGCTCGGAGGGAACCCCCGACCGAGATCCCGAGTGCCCGTTCGATCGCGTGGCAGGAGCTCATCTGGTAGGCTACCGGACAGATGCCGCAGATCCGAGCGGTGATGTCCGGGGCCTCATCGTACCGTCGCCCCCGAAGGAACGCCTCGAAGAAGCGGGGAGGCTCGAAGATCCGGAGCTCCACGTCCTCGACGCTCGTGCCGCGAATCCGGACCGTGAGCGCGCCCTCTCCCTCGACGCGGGCGAGGTAGTCGACGGCGATCGTTCGGTCGGTCACGGCGCGACTGGCTTCTCCTTGACCGAATCGCTCGCCGCTCGGAACGCCGGCGCTGCTGCGTTGAAGGTCCTAAAAACGCGCTCGACCCCTCCCCGGTCCATCCCGAGCTCTTCGAGGCGAGGGATGAGCGACGTAGCGTTCGGGGTGTCCATCGGTCCGAAGCATCCGTAGCATCCGCGGTGGAACGCGGGGCAGATCGCCCCGCACCCCGCCTGCGTCACCGGACCCAAGCACGGGGTCCCGTGCGCGACGAGGACGCAGACGTTCCCCCGCCGCTTACACTCGATGCAGACGCTCTCGGTCGATACCTCCGGGACGCGCTCGTCGAGGAAGGCGGTAATGACCTCCAAGAGCTGGTGCTTGCTGATGGGGCAGCCGCGGAGCTCGAAGTCGACGGGGACGTGGTCGCGGATGGCGGTCGACGTCGCGAGGGTGGCGATGTACTCGGGCCGCGCGTAGACGACGCGGCGGAACTCTTCCACATCCTGAAAGTTTCGGAGCGCTTGGATCCCTCCCGCGGTCGCGCACGCGCCGATCGTGACGAGGGTGCGGGACTGCGCCCGGACCTCCCGGATCCTACGGGCATCCTCCGCGGTCGTGATCGACCCTTCGACCAGCGAGAGATCGTACGGTCCCTCGACGACCGCGCGGGACGCTTCGCGGAAGTTCGCGATCTCGATCGCGGCGGCGACGGGCAGGAGATCGTCCTCGCAGTCGAGCAGCGTGAGCTGGCAACCGTCGCACGACGCGAACTTCCATACCGCGAGGCGGGGGCGGCCCTTTCTTGGCATCCTACACCTCCCTCAGCGCCATCCTCGGTTTGACGTCGCGGTACGAGAAGACGGGACCGTCCCGGCAGACGAACTCCGGGCCGTACTGGCAATGACCGCACAGCCCAACAGCGCACTTCATGTTCCTCTCGATGGAAAGGTAGATCGCGTCGTCGGCCACGCCCCGCTCCTCGAGCGCCTGGGCGGTGAGCTTCATCATGATCTCGGGCCCGCAGAGATAGGCGACCGTTCGCTCGGGCTCGAACCGCGCGTCCGGGATGCGGGCGGTCACGAGGCCCACGTCGCCGTACCAGTCCCGGCCGGCGGTGTCGACCGTCACCTGGAAGCGGAGGTCCGAGCGAACCCTCCATCGCTGGATCTCGTCGTAATAGACAAGGTCCTTCGGCGATCGGGCCCCGTAGATCACCTCGAGGCGCCCGAAGCGGTCGCGGTGCGCCAGGAGCTCGTAAAGGAGCGGTCGCAGTGGGGGAAGTCCCAACCCGCCGGCCACGAGGACCACGTCCTTCCCTTCCATGGGATGAAGGGGCCATCCGGTCCCGTAGGGACCCCGCACGCCCACCGTCTCCCCCGGCGCCACGCGCACGAGCGCCGAGGTGATCTTCCCCGCCGAGCGGACGGTGTGAACGATCTCGTCCGGCCGGCTTGGGTCTCCGCAGATCGAGATCGCCACCTCGCCGAGGCCGAACCGGTACAGCATGTTGAACTGGCCGGGCGAGAACGGAGGAACGTGCCCGAAGGTCGGTCGGAGGACCATCGTAACCGTGTCGGACGTCTCGGTCGAACGAGCTTCCACTCGGTACGGTGTCGGCGCGAACGGGCTCGTTGCCCCAGGGCTTCCGCCCCCAGGGAGCGCCGCGCTAGACGCCATGGATGTCGAGGATTTGGATGCGCGCCATCTCGAGCCGTTCCGCGATCACGGGGAGGAGTCGTTGTAGGAACTGGTACCCATCCTTCGGCGACGCGTCCAGGTCGTCGCGCAGAGTCTTCGCGTCGAGTGCCAGCGTTCGCGTCGACTTTACCGCCCTCGCGTCAAACCGCCAGCGATACGGGGGGGACAGCCACGACCATCCGAGGACGTCCCCGGGGCCGATCGTCTCGATCGTGCGGCGGGGCCGATCCGGGGCGGCGAGCTCGATCGCGATCTTCCCGTGAAACACGAGGAAGAATCGGTTCGCCGGCTCCCCCTCGCGGAAGAGGAGGTCCCCAGCCTCGTACGAGCCCTCGAGCGCCCCCGTACTCAGGCGCTCTACGAACGCGGCGTCGAATCCCCGGAAGAACGCGTGGTCGGCAGCTTTGAGCCGGGGATCTCCCCTGAGGTGCCCGCTCATCGATGGCCCCCCACGGCCGGGGACGCTGCGACCGTCGAGCGGATCGCCGCGACCTCCTCGGTCAAGTCGATGCCGACCGGGCACCACGTAATGCAACGGCCGCAGCCGATGCAGCCGGACGTGTCGAACTGGTCGTACCAGCTCGCGAGCTTGTGCGTGAGCCACTGTCGATAGCGGGAGAGAGGGCTCTTCCGGACGTTGCTCGTATGGAGCTGCGTGAACTCGAGGTTGAAGCACGAGTCCCAACGTCGCCACCGCTCGACGCGGTCGCCGCTCAACTCCGGGACCTCCTCGGTGGTGTGGCAGAAGCACGTAGGGCAGACCATCGTACAGTTCGTGCACGAGAGGCACCGCCGGGCGACGATCTCCCATCGAGGATGCTCCATATTCGTGAGGAGGAGGTCGTGGATTCCCTCGGTGTTGAGGGATCGGCCCATCGACGCCGCCGTCTTAGCAAGGAGGGTTTCCGCAGCGCCCGTCTCGCGCTCGGTGGCCGGACTAAGGGGTACCCCGCGCAGCACGCTCGCTCCGGTAGGCGATCCCACTCCGACCAGGAAGTAGTGGTGCGGCGGACCGACGATTTCCGTGAGCGCGAGGTCGTAGCCTCGCGTAACGCCGGGCCCGGTCCCCATCGAGACGCAGAAGCAGGTGCCCCCGGCTTGACCGCACTGAACGGCGATGAGAAGCGTCCGCGCTCGCCGTGCGTGATACCCCGGGTCCCGGACCCGGCCATCGAACACACGATCCGTGACGTCGAGACCGGCGAGTTCGCAGGCACGAAGCCCGAGAAACGCCATCGGGGGTCCCGTATCCTCCTCGACCGCAACGTCGAACGAGGAACCGACCCGCGTGGCAGTCCACAGCCGCTCCCGGGGCGGGAAGAGGTACTTCTTCCAGCTGTGAGGACCCACGTTGAACCCGAAGAGGGCCGTGTCGTTCCGCCGCTCGAGACGGTACGTTCCCGCCTCCTGTCGGTCGGTCCAGCCGATCGGGAGATCCTCCTCCGTACGAATGTCGCCGTAGACGATCGCCCCGTCCCGGACCGTCGGACCGACGACCCGGTAGCCGGCCGCCGTCAGGGCGGCGAGCAGGCGCGGGAAGTCCTCTCGCTCGAGGATGCGCTTCGACCCCACCGAGAGCTCGTCCATCGCACCGGTCTCCCCGACGCTCGCGCCGGTGAAAATCCCATGTCCGCGTGGGGTATGGGATTGACGGTGAGCCCGGGTTGACGGAGTCGCCGACCCGGGCGAGGGAACGCCACCGGCCCCTCCCCACCCCCAAGGGTCCGGTCGCCACCCTATAAATGGCCGAGGGCGTGCGCGGGCCCGACGATGAGGACCCTTTCCGAAATCGGGGACCTTCTGGGTCTCGATCCGGGTTCGCTCCGCCCCGCGGGCGCGGCCGCGGGAAAGGTCCCGGTCGCTGAGGTGCGCGACCGGGCCGCCTCTCGACCCCGCGGCAAGCTCGTCCTCATCACCGGCATGACCCCGACCCGGCACGGCGAGGGAAAGACCGTGACCGCGATCGGCCTCGCCGACGGGCTCCAAGCGATCGGCCGCCGTGCGACGGTCTGTTTGCGTCAGCCCTCGCTCGGTCCTGTGTTCGGGGTGAAAGGAGGGGCCACGGGAGGAGGTCGGGCGACCGTTGAGCCGTCGGTCCCCATCAACCTCGGGTTCACCGGGGACATTCACGCCGTCGCCGCGGCGCACAACCTCCTCGCGTCGCTCGTGGACAACCACCTCTACCACGGCAATGCGATCGGGCTCGACCGCAGCCGGGTTCTCTGGCCTCGTACCCTCGATATCGAGGATCGAGCGCTGCGTCACATCCTGACGGGCACGGGAAACGACCCCCACATGCCTCCCGCTCCGAGCTCGTTCGTGATCGCCGCGGCGAGCGAGGTGATGGCGATCCTCGCGCTCGCGAAGGACTATCCGGACCTCAAAGCGCGCCTCGGAAGGATCCTCGTGGGGTTCGACGGGAGCGCCCAACCGATCCGGGCGTCGGCCCTTCACGCCGAAGGATCGATGACCGCCATCCTTCGGGACGCCCTCGAGCCGAACGTCGTCCAGACCGCCGAAGGCACTCCGGCGATCATCCACGCGGGCCCGTTTGGGAACATCGCCCACGGAACCTGCAGCCGGCTCGCGATCGAGCTCGGCCTCGCGGGAAGCGAGTACTGTGTCGTTGAGGCCGGGTTCTCGACCGAGCTTGGCGCCGAGAAGTTCGTCGATATCGTGACGCCGGTTCTCGGCGTCGACGTCGACGCCGCGGTGCTGGTCGTCACGCTGCGGGGCGTTCGGGTCCAGGGAGGTGCCAGCGAGGACGACTCCGTGCGTCCCGACCTCCCGGCGACCGAGCGGGGTCTCGTCAACGTGGAGCAGCACCTCGCTAATCTCGAGGCGCTAGGCCTCGTCGCCGTCGTGGCCCTCAATCGCTTCCCCGGCGACAGCCCCGAGGAAACGGAGGTGCTACGCACCGTTTGCCGTGCTCACGACGTCGACGTGGTCGAATCACGGGCGTTCGATGAGGGGGGCGCAGGTTGCCGCGAGCTCGCCGAGGCGGTTCGGGCCATCGCCTCCCTCGGCCGCCGGAGTCACCCTCTTAATGCTGCGGGGACGGAACCCCAAGAACAGCTCCGGTCGATCGTGACCCGCCTCTACGGCGGCGCAGGGATCGAGGAGACGCCCGAGGCCTTGCGCGACCTCGAAGAGCTATCGAGGATCGCCGAAACCGCGGGCCCCATCTGTGTCGCGAAGACGCAGCTCTCGCTCTCGGACGACCCGCACCGATTCGGTCGACCCCAAGGCTTCGTCTCGCCCGTCCACCGGTACACGCGGTCGGCCGGCGCGGGGTTCACGGTCGCGTACTTAGGCTCGATCGAGACGATGCCGGGGCTTCCCACGCACCCTGCGGCGGAACGAATCGACGTCTCTCCCGACGGCCATATCGTGGGGCTGGTCTGAGGGTAGTGAGGAGAGGAACGAGGGCGTGAACCGGAACCTCGTGGACGGCCACCGGGATGCGCCCGATGCGCGGAGGATCGACCTACGGGTCCGGGGGCGGTCGAGGAGGGGGGAGTGCCACTAGAGTACACCGGAATCCGCGTCCGTGACCTCGACCGTTCGACGCGGTTCTACACCGAGGGACTCGGCCTCAAGCTCGGACCCTCGGGTCGGATGGCCGCGGGCGGTCGGTGGCGGGAGCTTCACGATCCCGAGACTCGGGCGGTGCTCGAGCTCAACTACTACCCCGGCGACCCTCCGTATCGAGAGGGCGACGAGCTCGACCACCTTGGCTTTAGGGTGGCCGATCTCGATCGCGCGGTCGAACGGCTCGTCGCGTTGGGAGCGCGCGTGAGGATTCCCGCGTTCCATGAGGGGTCGGTGCGCCTTGTCTTCCTCTCGGACCCAGACGGGGTCTGGATCGAACTCGAAGAAACGCACTCCGACGACGTGCCGCCGACCTCGCGTTCCGGCGTGTAGAGCGCCTTCCGACCACCGTGGACCGAGGGGGATAAGAAGGGCCGCCCGCCATGGGCTGCCCGGTCTCCTGTGGAGTCATCGGGTCCAGCGGCGGGGACACCGGCGAGTACGCCGGCGGTCCCGCGGCTGGCGCTCTCCCTCACGCTGAGCTCGGGCGCGGTGTTCGCCGCCGCGCTCGCAACGCAGCTCATCGGGTTCGTGGGTAGCCTCTTTCTCTACAAGGAGATCGGAATCTCGCTCGACGGCCGGGTGCTCCTCGGCACGGTTCAGTTCTTCCTCCTGATCGGTTCGTCCATCAACGGCGTCGGAGACCTGCGCCTCGGAACGGCGTACACCTACTACCTCGCCCGCGGAAAGCCGGCGACCGACAACACGTCGGCTTACCTCCTCGTGCGCATGCTGATGGTCGCCGGCGCGGGCCTCGTGATATTCGTCATTGCTCCGCTCTCGATCGCGGGCCACCAGATCGCCACGGGGAACGTCGAGCTCACCTCGCTCGGGATCTTCGTCGCCCTCCCCGTCCTCTGGTCGTTCTCGACCGTCTACAACCAGCTGTTCATCGGCGAAGGCAACTCCCTGAAGGCGCAGTACCCCGGCCTCCTCGAGTCGATCGCACGCCTCCCGATCCTCATCTTCGTCGCGTACCGGGACCCCACGATCGAGGGGATCACGCTGGCCTACGTCGTCGGAGCGACCGCGTCAACGCTCTACTCGCTCCCTGCGGTCTCGACCCGCCTGCGTCGATTCCGCTGGTCGGAGGCGACCCGCCTCTTCCGCTTCGCCTGGCCTCTCATGGCGAGCCTCATGCTGAACTACCTCGTCACGAACATGATCCCCCTCATCGTCAACGCAGGACTCGGCGCGGCGAAGCTCAGCATCTTCCTCGCGGCGAACGGGTTCCGGATCCTCGTGCTCTCGCTTCCGGCGGCGGTGACCACCCCGCTCTTTCCGTACCTCGCCGGGCTCCACCAGCTCGAGAAGTACGAGTCCCTGAGGAGAGGGACGTGGCAGGCGCTGCGATATTCGTCGATGCTGCTCGTGCCGGGCGTCGTTGCCCTCGTCACCTACCGGTACAACTTCCTCAACATCTTCGCGAACGCGGCCTACGCCCAGGCCGGGGCAATCCCGCTCGCCATCCTCGTCGTGGGCGCGATCCCGCTCGCGTTGAGCCAGATCATGCAGTCGAGCATCAACGCGACCGGGCGTCAGCGCTTAGAGCTCTACATCACGAGCACTCAGGTGATCGTCCTCTTTGCGACCGTCTTTCTGCTCCTCTGGCCGGGGAAGCTCCTCCCCGTGAGCCAGGGCCTTATCGCGGCCTCGATCGCTGTTCTGGTATCGTCCGTCGCCGCGATCGTGCTCAACACGTACTTCATGGAACGGCTGATCGCGGTGCACATCCACCCGGGCTCGATCGCCGGGATCACGGTGAGCGCCGCGGGAGCGTTTGGAGCGTTCTGGCTCCTCAATCACGACCATTTCTTTCCGATCAGCACGTGGTACGAGCTCCTCTCCGCGGTCGTGCTCGGGTTCGTGGTCTACTTCGTGATCCTTGCGGCGATCGGCGAGCTGAGTCGCGAGGACGTGCACCGGATCGGGAGCTCGATCGGCCTCCCCGTCCGCCTCTACATGGCCCTCGGGCGGCTCTGCTGGCGCTTGAGCTCCCCTGACCTGCCGCCGATCGACCTCTCCCGGGCGGCCGCGCTCCATCCGACCGAGCTCCCCGAGACGTTCACGGGGACCACGGAATTGCCGCCCTTGGAACAGCTCCCCTCCGAGAAGCCGCCGGACGAATCGGAGGAGCGGCCGCGGTAGAGGGAATCGATCCGAGGCGCCCTCGGACGGCGCGCTCGGCGTGCCCACGAAGAATCGGTTCTGCGGTGGGTGTTGAGCGAGGGAACCCGCGGAGGGAAGCCTAGGGCGCCCCGGAGACCACGTCCGATGTCGGGCTCGTCGCTACGCCGACCGTGCGAGGGTGACGCTCGCCGTGCCCGGCGTTCTGTCGCTCTCCGAGCGTCGCAGAGCTTATGGACTCCGGTTGGGTCATAACTCCGAAAGGAGCGAGCCATGGTCCACGTCGAGGTCCGTCCTGCGGCCGTCACGCAGGTGCAGACGCTGATCCGGGGTCAGAAGCCGGAGGTCGGGGTTCGCGTCTACGCCCAGCCGGGCGGGGGCGGCTGCTGCGGAGGCGGCGGCGGAGCGGTTCAGTTCGGGATGGCGTTCGCGAAGCCCCGCGCCGACGACGAGGTCGTCAAGGTCGACGGGTTCTCGATCATTGTCGACCCCGGGAGCTCCAAGTTCGTCGAAGGCGCGATCATCGACTACGTCGAAAACCTCAATGAGTCCGGATTCAAGATCACCAACCCCACCCTGCCCGAGCCGGACGAGGCTGGGATGGTGGGCGGCTGCACGTCCTGCGGGTCGAATTCCGCGAACGGCGGCGGCTGTGGCTGCGGCCATTAGGGCGCGTCGTTCCTCACGGGGCGCGAACGCCCCGCCGTAAGCTAGCGGCCGTCAAGTACTGGGCGTTCTTCGGGCCCCGCCATGACCGGCGAGGCGCTCCGTAGCGAGAACCTGCGCAAGGTCTACTCCGTGAGGGGTGCCGCCCCGGTCGAGGCGCTCGCCGGCGTCTCGATGACCGTGCGACGCGGCGAGCGCGTGTCGCTCCTCGGGCGCAACGGAGCCGGAAAGACGACGTTCCTCAAGATCGCATCGACCCTATTGCGTCCGAGCTCGGGAACGGTCGAGGTCTTCGGGGTGGACGTCGACCGGAGCCCCGAACAGGTGCGCCCGTTCATCGCCGTCGTGCCGCAGGAAGGGAAGCCGTTCTTTCACCTGACGCCGCGCGAGCAGGTCTACACGTACCTGCGCGCCCGAGGGCTCCCCCGAGAGACCAGCAAGGCCCGGACGGAGGAGGCGCTTCAGCAGATGGGGCTTGTTGAGATTGCCGATCGTCTCTCGATCACCCTCTCGGGCGGGCAGCGCCAGCGGACGATGGTCGCCACGGTCATCGCGACCCAGGCACCGCTCCTCTTCCTCGACGAGCCCACCATCGGGATGGACCCGTTCGCCCGGCGGGACGTCTGGGAGTCGCTGCGGCGGCTCACGGAGAGGGGGTCAACGATCCTGCTCACGACCCACTACTTGGATGAGGCGGAGGCGCTCAGCCACCGACTCTACATCGTCGAGCGAGGCGAGGTCCTGGTGAGCGGCACCGCCGAGGAGCTGAAGCGCTCCGTCGGCGGGTCGATGCAGGTATCGATGCCGGAGGGTGCGCCGTATATCGAGCTGTTCCGCTCGTTCGGCCCCTGCCTCGCCGACGGCTCGGCGTTAGAGGTCCGGGTCGACCCCGAGCGGCTCTCGGAGGTCATGGAGGTCGCGGCGCGGGCCCAGCTCGAGGCGAGGATGGAACCGGTGAGCCTCGAAGAGGCATTCCTGCGCGCGGTCGGGAGATCGATCGATGAGGACTGAAACCGTCCTCCCCACGCGCGGGGCGTTCCGGGGGTTGCCCGCGTTCGTCTGGACCGAGGTCCTCGAACAGGCGCACGAGCAGCTTGCGACGGCGACATCGATGGTCACGCAGGGCGTCCTTCTCGTCTTCGTCTACATCCTCAACCCTGGACTCTTGGGGGTCGCGCTCGCGGGGGCCGTGATCTTCTCGACGTTCACGATGGGTCAGCGGGTCCTCAACGAGGCCGCCTACATCCGGATCGACTACAAGGCGAACGACCTCTACCTTGCGAGCCCTCTCTCGCCCGAGGCGTACTTCGTCGGGATGGCGGGAGGGATCCTGGTCGTCTACGCGACACCCGTCGCGGTCCTCGGCGTCCTCGCGGTCTTGGTCGCCCACCTGACGCTCGCGGACGGCCTCCTCTTGGTCGTCGTCGCCGGCACCGTCTGGCTGTTCGCCGCGTCGATCGGCTACATCCTCTCGACGTTCTTCCGCGACAACCGGGCGATCTGGGCGTACTCGAGCCTCTTCTTCAACGTCTTCGGGGTCCTCCCGCCGGTCTTCTACCCGATCGGCCTCTTTCCCGAAGCCCTTCGGCCGGTCGCCCTCCTGATGCCGCCGAGCGCGGCGGCCGCCCTCGTCCAGGGGGCGATCGGCAAGGCGACGCTCTCCTCGGGTGACATCGTGCTCGCGACCCTCGGTCTCGCCGTCGAGACGCTGGTGGTGTTCTTTTTCGCGATCTACTGGGCCCGCCGCACGGTCCGGGGGGTCTAGATGGCGAGCCTCGACCGCTCGTTCCCCGAGGTTCCCCGCGAGGGGCGGGCGGTCCCCGCGTTCCTCCTCGTCGGGTGGCGGTGGATTAGCCGCAACCCGGCGGTGGCGGTCACACCCGTCCTGCTCCCGTTCATCTTCCTCTACTTCCTCTCGCTCATCTCTCCCCCGTCGCTCCTTCCGCTCGAGATCGTGGGGGCGATGCTCTTCACGATGCAGAACATCGGGAGCTGGGTCCTGGGCGACAGCGCGACGTGGCGGATCGAGTGCTCCCTCGAGGACCTTTTTGTGGCGAGCCCTCTCGGGCGGCTTCGCTACCTCTTCGGGATCGCCCTCTCCAACCTGATCGCCATGGTGCCCGCGCTCGCGATCCTCGCGACCCTGCTCGCGTGGGTGGGCGGAAGTCGGGGACACCCGCTCACGCCGTTCGCCGGCTTCGTCCTGTTGGGGAGCCTCGCCGTACTCTGGGTGCTCTTCTCGTCGATCGGGATCGGTATCTCGAGCCGCGTGCGCACCCAGCGGGAGATCTGGCCCGTCGGGAACCTCACGTTCACGATCCTCGGAATGCTCTCACCGCTCTACTACCCGCTCGCGGCCCTTCCGCCCGCTTGGCAGGTCGTGGCACACTTCCTCCCGACGACGTACGCGGCCCTCCTCGTCCAGGGAGCCCTCGGGATCACGCCGGCCACGAGCGGCGAGATGCTGGGCTACGCGGGGCTTCTCGCTGCGTGCGCCGCCGCGACCCTCGTCATCACCCTCCGGCTCTACCGGTGGGGGGAGCGGTAACGGAACACGAAACGTTCATGGGGGGCGGCGGCATGCCCTACTCGGTGCGCCCACCGAATCGATTGGCATCCTCGTCCCGTGCGTACTCGACACCGTCCAGCGCCTCCCCGGGACGGTGGTAGAGCGTTAGGCATGCCGAACGATGAGTTCGATGAGATCCTCTCCGCGCTCGACCGAGAGACGGCCCGGATCCGGGTCCGCGCCGAGCCCCGGCGCTACAATAAGCCGGCGACGGTGATCTCGGGGTTCCCGCCCGGCGTCGACCTCGCCGAGACGACGCGGGCGTTAAAGAACCGCCTCGCGACCGGAGGGTCGGTCGTCGAGGGCGAGGTCTACCTCCAGGGTGACCACCGCGGGCGGATCCGGGAGGAGCTCGCGCGCCTGGGGTTCGACCCCGAGACGATCGAGATCTCGGACACGGCCCTCCCGAAGCGCGGTCGCCACTAGCGGTTGGACCCCGACCCTGACCATTCTCGGCTCGCGGGTACTCGAAGAACGAGCTCTCCGGGTCCCCCCGAATGGGCCACTCGGTCCACGGATGGGCTACCCCTCCGGGCGCCGATTCCGCGCTTTTCCGTGCCGTTTGTGCCGTCCGCTGAGGGTATATTCACGACCGTTTCGACAGGGCGGAGACCCTCATGGCTGGATACGCGCACCCGGAGACCCTCGTCGAGACCGACTGGCTGGCCGCCCACATGAACGATCCCAAGGTTCGGATCGCCGAGGTCGACTATGACCCAGCAGCGAACTTCGAGCTCGGACACATCCCGGGCTCGGTCCTGTTTGATTGGAGGAAGGACATCAACGACCCGACCGAGCGGGACATCCTTTCCTCGACCGCGCTCACGGCACTCTTCCGTCGAGCCGGGATCGACGCCGACACCACGGTCGTCCTCTACGGCGACTTCAACAACTGGTTTGCCGCGTTCGCCTTCTGGGTCTTCACCTACTACGGCGCGAAGGACCTCAAGCTCCTGAACGGGGGACGGAAGAAGTGGATCGCCGAGGACCGTCCGCTCACCAAGGACGTCGCGACCCCTCCTGCGGGAAAGTTCCAGGCGAAGGCTCCGGACGCGAAGCTCCGCGCGTACTTGGACGACGTCCGGAAGGCGTTGCCCCACGTGGGGTCCGGTAAGCTCAACCTTGTGGATGTCCGCGGACCGAAGGAGTTCTCGGGCGAGATCACGGCTCCCCCCGAGTACCCGACCGAGCACGCCCAGCGAGGCGGGCACATCCCGGGCGCGAAGAACATCCCTTGGGCGCAGGCGGTCCGCGAGGACGGGACGTTCAAGTCCCGCGAGGAACTGGAGATGCTCTATCAGGGAAAGGGCGTGATGCCGAAGGTCCCGGTGATCACGTACTGCCGCATCGGCGAGCGCTCGAGCCACACCTGGTTCGTCCTCAAGTACCTCTTGGGATACCCCGACGTCCGCAACTACGATGGGTCGTGGACCGAGTGGGGGAACCTCGTGAGGACCCCAATCGAGAAGCCGTAGGGCGGGCCACCGAGGCCCCTCACGCGCCCGGCCGCCGTCGCGGCCGCGGGTTCGCCTCCTTGCGCACGAGGAACTGGTGGAGGTTGCCTTCCGTCCGGTGGGCGAGGAGCGCGTGGCCGGTCTGGTCCGACCAGCGGACCATCTCGATCGGGCTTAGTGGGTCGTCGGTTACGAGGCGGACCGCCGTTCCCGCCGGACGTCGTGCGAGCTCGTCGTTGAGCTGGGCGAGGACCGCAGAGCACTCGAGCCCGATCTCGAACATCTCGAGGTCGGGCGTCACGGGCCAGCACTGGATGTGCTGGCGGCGGATCCTCTCCTCGAGCCGCGAGGCGATCGCCGCTGCGGACTCGAGCTCGCGCGCGGGCGCGCTCTCGTCGACCGGCCTCACTCGGACGACCCATCCGTCGCCGTACGACGCATCGTTGAGGAGGCGGGGGCGATCGACGAGCGCGTGGTTCCGCTCGACGACCGTCGCGTCGACCGGGAGGCGAACGGCGCCGGTGAACCGGGTGCTCTCGACCGTCGCGACGCTGCGCCCTCGCCCCACGACCCCTTCAACGGAGCGGAACGAGACGGACGTGAACGGCCCGGCGAATGCGGCGAGCGTCCCGAGCATGCCCACGGTCGCGACGGACCCCTCCGCCGACGCCTTCCACCAGACGTCGTGCTCAAGGTCGTAGAGCCGGTCCTCCGGAAGAGGGCACCCCGCGATCTCCACGACCGTGGGGATGCCGATCGCGCCCTTTAGCCGTGCCGAGCCCGACAACCTTTTTCCACGATCGCCCCCTCGTTCCGTCGCATGGAGGCGCGGCCGGAGTTGGGCGGAGCGTCGTTCCCTCTGCGAGCGGCCCGGTGCCGTTGCGGCCACCTTCCGACGCACCATATGAACGTCGTGCCGATCGCCGCGTCCGCGAGTTTCCGCCTCGACCCGAGCGGTCCGTGCGCGATCTGCGGGGAGGCCGTGTGCCGCCGATACACCCCGGTTGCCGCGTAAGTCCGGCGCTCAGCCGTACGCCTGCTTGATGAGGAAGTCCTTGAGGCGGCTCAGGCGTTCGTCCCAGAGGTGGAAATGCCAGGAGCGCGCCTCCTCCCACGCCTCCCCCGAGCCCCAGCCGATGTGCTCTAAGGTCACGTCGACTCCCTCGGGGGACTCCTGGAGACGGACGTAGACGTGCGTCTTCGGGGACGGTTCGTTCATCAACTTCGCGAACGGCGGCGGGGCGAACCAACTGAAGCCGACGTCGACGTCGGGGGTGAGCGTCAGGATCGTGCCGCGGCTCACGAACGGCGTCTCGCCGTCGAACGCAAGCTCGTAGACGCCACCGACCTTCGGTGAGACCTCCGCGCGGCTCGCAAGCCAACCGCTGAGCTGGCCCGGATCGAGGAACGCTTGGAAGATCATCGGAACAGGGAGCGGCACCGTGACTTGGATGAGGATCGGGTCCAGCTCCTCGTCGACCACGAGCGAGGGCTCGGGCGCCGCCGACTATAGAGTTTGCGCGGACCGTCCGAACCCCGGTCAGCCGGAGAGAGGGTAGGCCCACCGAAACCCCAAGGAGGTGGGCCGGCGCCCCGCATCGTGAACCCGAGAAATGGGGCGAGGGGCGCCCTGGCTTCGCGCCCGAACCTCGACTAAATACCTCCCGCGTCTCCCGCCCGGGCATGCAGCTCCGCCACCGGGAATCGAGCGACCCGATCGGACGGGCCCTCGACTGCGCCGAGCGTTGCGCGAAGGAGAAGGAATTCACCCAGGACCATCCGTTGACGCCCGAGTTGTTCTGGGAGGAGCTGAAGAGCGACGGCTTCTACGTTCCCCACGACCCGCCCGGGAGCGACGAGCACGGGCGCTTCTTCGCCCACCTCGTCCTCGACCACGCGGTCGCCCTCCGACGGATCACGGGAAACACGGCCCTGCACCACTACTGGGCGATCCCGTAGGCCGCTCGGACCGGTCCATTTCTGCCCTCGTCCGCGGTCGACGCTTCGCGCGTCCCCAGCGACCCTGCCGGCGACACCCGATCTCGCGTAGTCGTGGCGTTCGAATCGACCCGGTCACGACGGCGGCGGTAAGGGTTTCCCGCACCGGCTGCAGAACGCCGAAGCCCGCGCGTTCCCCTGGCCGCACGCCGGGCAGTACTTCTCCGCCGCGGGGGCTGGCGGAGGGGGCGGGGGTTGGGCTTGTGTCGGAAGATAGGCTCCGCGATTCGCCTGCATCGCGGTCAGTTGCATCTGCTGCTGGAGAAGGAGATTGGTCTGTTCTTGCTGGCGGTGCATCCTTTCCGCGTCCCCTCTTGCCGAAACGCCCGAGGCGATCAAGACGATTCCGACGAGGAGGAAGAAGATGCCGAACAGGACGCCGAGAATCGTGAGCAAGAGAACCAGGCCGAGCAGAACGAGGAGCGTTCCGATCACAATCCGGGCTACACCGGCCATGACTCGCGAGGCTCGAGTGGCGGTGCCGATGACTAAAAACCCTCTCCTCGAGCTGCCGCGGCAGAGCAGCCGGGCCCTGGGATGCGGTGGCACCCACCGCGCTGTCTGGCTCTGCTTCTCGCCCCGCGCGCTGATTGCGGTCGCTCATCGGTCGTGCGCGCAGACCTCTCGTGACCGTAGCCGCAAAGCCCGCCATCACGCCGCCTCCCTCAATCGAGATCGAGCGCGACGAGGCCGGGGCTCCCGACAATCGTCGAACGGGGCTCTTCGGCTCAAAAGTCTCCAGGAGGAATAAGGTCCGCAACGACTTTCGGCCGACCCCTGAGGATATGGTGCCACTCCTCCCACAGCGCTCGAACGTCATCCTCGGTCAGTCCCTTTGAGTATACCGGCGAGACCAACGGAGATACCCTCGTAACCCGAACGAGGATGACACTGCGAATTCGGTCGACGTCCGCATGAGTGGACCGGTATAGGTCAAGCGCGCGGTCAAACTCAGGTCCGCGCCGGTAGACCTTTGCCCGTCCTCGCAATAGGAATCCCTTCCGGGTGAACGGATCGACGACCGCGATCTCTGTGGAGGGGTTCTCCCGTAGGTTCCGGACGGTCTTTGGAGAGCTGATGTCTACCCATACGACGGTTCGATTGTCCCAGATCATGAGGGATCCTTTGGGAGAGACGTGGACCGTGCCTGCGCGGGAAACTGAGGCAACGTAGCCGAGCCGCTGAAACTGGATGGCTCGCCTAACCTCATCCGAGAGGCCCGCGGGCAACCGCCCCATCAATCGGTGTCCACCTACGATGAACCACAATCATTCATGCCTTATCAGTGTGAATCGAACCGGTTTCCGGACGGCCGTGCCGCCGAACTCCCGGGTAGTCGTCTCCAGTCGGAACTCGCCAGCCTATGACTCAACGGAAGATGGGGGTCGAGGAAGGCCGATGAAGGCTCGACAGATTGACGTGCCCGGCAGTTCGAGAAGGTTCCGAGCCTTCTTGACCATGCCGTCACGGCCCGCGCGGGGTGGTGTCGTCCCGCTCCATCCCGCCAGTAACCCTTCGAAGGACCAACTCCTCTTTCGCCATCTCTGCCGCGTCCTGGCCCCGTGGGGCATTGCCGTCCTTCGCTTCGACCGGCGCCCGTGGTCACCGGGCGGACGTCCCGCTCGAAGACCAGGCCACGGACGGTCTGGAGGCGCTCGACGCTCTCACATCCCACCTGCCGCGTTCGGACCTACCGGTGGGGTTCTGGGGTTGGAGCCAAGGGACCTGGGCGGCCACGCTGGGGGCAAGCCGATCGGCTAGGGTAGGTTTTCTCATCCTGATCGCGTGCATCGGGGTCAGCCCCGCGGCCCAGATGCGGTACGGGACCGCCGAACATCTGAGGTCCTCGGGCTTCTCCGCGATGGATCGGGCCCACTTGCTCGAAATGCGGATTGCTTTCGAGGGGGCGATCCGTGGCACCGTATCGAGGGCCTCGGCGCAGAAGATCATCGATCGCTACTCGGCCCGCCCTTGGTTTCGACAGGCCTGGGTCCCGCCCAAGCTCCCGGCCGAAATGAGCTGGAAGGACATGGACTACGACCCCATCCCGAGCTTCGAGAAGGTCGCCGTGCCGACGCTGCTCTTTTACGGGGAGACAGACGAGTGGACTCCCATCGAAGCGAGCGTGCAGGCCTGGAAGCGCGCCACACGGGTTTCCGGGTACAAGGACATCACGGTCCTTCGACTTCCTGGGGCAACGCATGCTCCTACCATCGGAGGGAAGATGATCCCGAATGTCATTAGCCCGGAGTATTCTCGGTCGATGACGGCCTGGATTGAGAGCCACTTTCCACGGTCGGACGGAGGGGGTTCCTAGGGCGGTTCGAGTCGGACTCCCACGTGCCACCGACCGAGCCGCTCCCGCGATGAATCCACATTTAAGTGGCTCTATCCCCGCCCATTTGTCGGAGTGGACTGGTCGGGATTAGTAGGCTTGTGAGGGGGAGGATTCTAGGAGACTGTGTTCGTCTGTCCCTCTACTCGTAGTCCGGTTCCTAAGAGCAGAGCGATGGAAGGATCACGTGCAAAAGATTCCATCGTGGGCGTTCGCGCAAGGTGGGGTCGAGAGCGCGGATTGCGGTCCCGTCGCCGACCACGCGGGTCCAAAACTTGTCGCCCAGCACTTTGGGGGAAACCATGTAAGCCGGCCATTCATGGACAGTATGGGGACGCACCGGCGCATGCCCGAC
>JASHWY010000104.1 GCA_030043835.1 Thermoplasmata archaeon | reverse complement strand
CGACCCGGCCCCGGTCAGGCGTACTCGCGCAGGAGCTCTCGGGCGATCACCGTTCGCTGGATCTCGTTCGCGCCTTCGTAGATCTGGGTCAGCTTCGCGTCGCGGAGCAGCTTCTCTACGGGGTACTCCTTCATGTAGCCGTAGCCGCCGAACGTCTGGATCGCCTCGTCGGCGACGGCGAGCGCGGCGTCCGAGGCGTAGCACTTCGCGATCGACGACTCGAGCGTGCCCTTCCCGCCGCGGTCGATCGTCCACGCCGCGTGCCACGTAAGGAAACGGGAAGCCCGGATCGCCTGGGTCATGTTGGCGAGCTTGATCTGGATCGCCTCGTGCTCGGCGATCGGCTTACCGAACGTGACGCGCTTCAGGGCGTACTTTGCGGCATGGTCGAGCGCGGCTTGAGCGATCCCCGTAGCGAGCGCGCCGATCGGCGTTCGGGTCTGGTCGAGGGTTCGCATCGCGAGAGAGAACCCCTCTCCCTCGCCTCCGAGCCGGTTCTCGGCCGGGACGCTCACCCTCTCTAGGTGGACGGTGCTCGTGGACGAGGCCCGGTGACCCATCTTGTCCTCATCCTTCCCTGGCGTCAGTCCTGGGGTGTCGCGCGGGATGACGAACGCGGTGATCCCTTTCGCTCGACGCTCAGGATCGAGCGTCGCGAAGACGGTAAAGAGGGAAGCGTGCGGGGCGTTCGTGATGAAGCACTTCTCCCCGTCGAGAACATAGTGGTCTCCTTCTCGGCGCGCCCGGGTGCGGAGCCCCGCGGCATCGCTTCCGCCGGACGGCTCGGTGAGGCAGAACGATGCCAGGTGGTAGTCGGCGCAGAACGGCTTCAGGAACCGCTCCTTCTGCTCGGGAGTCGCCCCGAGGAGGATCGGCTCGAGCGCGAGGCAGTTCGCGATGATCGAGGTCGTCATGCCGCCGCACGCGTAGGCGAGCTCCTCGACAATGAGGCACTGGTCGAGGACGCCGAGACCGCTGCCTCCCAAGTCGCTCGGGACGTTCAAGTTCATGAGGCCGAGCTCGTGCGCTTTCCGATAGATCTCCTCGGGGAAACGGGCGGCCCGGTCGCACTCGGCCGCGTGCGGTGCCATCTCGCTCCGCGCGAACTTGCGGGCGAGGTCGCGAAGGCTCTCCTGTTCCGGGGTCAGCGAGAAATCGAGCATCGCGCGAGGAAGCGGGCGTGCCACCGGCACCCGCTATATCACGGCTTGGGTGAGGGAGGCGATGCGGGCTCTCTCCGGTCGCTCCCGGTCGCGCCGGACGGCCGATGAGCTCCAAGTCTCGGGGTTCGCGCGGCTCGACCGGGGTCGACCCCGTCGGCTGGGCGTGCCCGAGATCGTGCTCGGGGAAGGAAAGACCGTCCCGCACCTTCTCGGGATCGTGAGAGCCCTCGCGGAGGCCGGGCACGGTGCCCTCATCTCGCGGCCGACGCCCACCCAAGCGCGCAGTCTTCGCGCCGCCCGCGACCTCAGTCCGAGGCTCCGGTTCCTGGCCGGGGGTCGGGTCGTCCGACTCGTGGGGCCTCTCGGCGCGTCGTACCGCCCCGGCGCTGTCGCGATTGTGACGGCCGGCACGAGCGACGTTCCGCTCGCTGAGGAGGCGGGCGCGATCCTCACGGAGCTGGGAATGAGGACCGTGGTCGCCCACGACGTGGGGGTCGCCGGACTTCACCGCCTCCTTCGGGCCGTTCGACGGCTCGAGCGACACCGTCCCGAGCTCTACCTCGTCTTCGCGGGCCGGGAAGGAGCTCTTCCGACGGTCGTTGCCGGGCTGGTTCATGCTCCGGTCGTCGGCGTCCCGACGTCCGTGGGATACGGGCGGGGAGGACGGGGGGAAGCAGCCCTCTCCGCGATGCTCCAATCGTGTGCTCCGATCGCGGTCGTCAACATCGACGCGGCGGTGCCGGCCGCCCTCTTCGCCGCCCAACGGTTCGCGCTCCGTCCGGGAACGAAGGTCTCCCGACGCACGCACCCCTCCCGCCCGAGACCCTCCGGAACCGTTCGGGGCTCGATACCCTGACCCCGCGAGCCTTGCTTTCGGAGGCCCCGCGGTCCTTGGAGCCGACCCGCCGGACTCACGGTCCGAGGCGCGAACCGATCGGGCACCGTGGGTTCAGGTTCGCTCCTCCCGGTCCCGACCGCGGACCGCTTGCCTAGAAGCCCTTTTGTGACCCGCGGGACCTCGCCCCCACGTGCCTCCGCGTCCCATCCTCACCGGCAACGAGGAGCGTCAGGAGCGGGAGGACCGGGACCGCCTCCGGTCGATCGACGGGCGTCTCGACGCCCTTGCCCGGCAACGCGAGGAGTTGGTTCTCGAGGCGCGCCGGCTCTCCTCCGAGCAAAAGGCGCTCTACGACCGACGGCAGGCCCCTCAGGCCGAGGTCGAGCGTCTCTACGATGAGCACGGAGCCTTAGGAAAGCGGCTCGCCGCCTTGCGCTCCGAGCGCGACCGAGCGAAACAGAAGCTCGAGGAGGCGGTCGTGAGCGCCCGGGAGGTCCGTCTCACCTTCACGCCCGGGGAGCGCGTGCGCCCCGAACAGCTCCGCCGGGAGGTCGCCGCGCTCGAGCTCCGCCAGCAGACCCACGCGCTCCCGATCGACGAGGAGAACGCGCTCATCGCCCAGCTTCGCCAGCGGACGAAGGATCTCAAGGAGGCCGAGTCCCGCGTCGAGGTCGTCCAGGAGCACGAGCGCCGCCGCAAGGAAGCGGAAGGGAACGTGACCGCCGCCCGCGCGGAGGTCGCGCGAATCGTCGCCGAGATGGCGAAGACGAAGGCCGAGCGGGACGCCCGGATGGCTGCCGTCCGGGCGAAGCTCGAGGGCGCCGGAGCTCTCGTCGCCGAACTCCGGGCGAAGGGGAAGGCTCGCGCCGAACTGGCCGGACAGATCGACGGGTTGAGCCGCGAGATGCGGGATCTCGAGACCGAGGGACGGAAGATCCTCGGCGCTTCCCGAGCCCGGCGAGAGGAAGCGCGACGCACGGTTCGGGCGTACGCCCCGCGTCGGGGCGGCCCGCCCGAGGACGCGCTCGCCGCGATGGCCGACGCTCAGCTTCAACAGCTTTTGAAGCGCGGGAAGATCACGCTCGGCGGCTGACGATCCCAACCGCTCAGTAGAACTTGACTACCGTGACGGTGAAGATGAGCGTCTCACCGACGACCTCGCGGTTGAAGTTCTGGACGTAGGTCCCCGCCGAGGGATCGACCGACTGGATGAGGAACGAGCTCGTGCCACAGACCGTTTGGCTCGCGTGGCCCAGGAGCGAGCCCTGGTTGGCGGCGGTAAGCTCTACGGCCACCGTGATCGTCGTGCTGTTGATCGCCGCGACCCGCGCGGGAAGGCCGTCCGCCCTCACCGACTCGTTGACCGTGGGAAGGTTCTCGAACGTCACCGCGGTCGCGTTCACGTTGAGGACGAGCGCGGTCCAGTTGTACGGCGCGGCCAGGAATTCCGTCCCCACCGACGCCGAGACGTTGGGGTAGTCCGTCGTGAAGTTCACCGGGGGGTCGACCTCAACGACCGGCACGCGGAGCGTGAGCGGGGCCGTGACGAGACAGCTCGGGTCGAGCGATCCGTATCCAAGGCTGGGCGGTACCGTGATCGAGTGAGTATCGTTGACGGGAAGTCCGAGGAGCC
>JASHWY010000103.1 GCA_030043835.1 Thermoplasmata archaeon | reverse complement strand
TCGAGGACCGCTCTCTTCCAGACCGCGAGCCCCGCGTTGATCCAGCGCGACGGCGCGTTCTCGGGCTCCGGCTTCTCCACGAATCCGGTGATTCGGTCGTCCGGACCTAGGGCCGCGACCCCATACGGTCGCACGTCGTCGACCTCGGCCAACGTCATCACGCCGAGCCCTCCGCGTCGGTCGTGAAGTGCTTTCACGTCGCCGAGATCGACCTTCGCGATCACGTCCGAGTTGAGGAGGTAGAAGGGGTCCGTCATTCCGTCGGCCACGTTCTTCATCCCGCCTCCGGTGCCGAGGGGTTCCGGCTCCGCGACAGTTCTCACGGGGAGCTTGGGAGGGTGAGCCCGGACGAACGCGTCGATGAGATCCGCCTTGTAGCCCGTCGCGAGGACGACCTCCTCGACGTCCCTCGGCAGAAGGTCGAGAACGTGGTAGAGCATTGCCTTCCCGGCGAGCGGGATGAGCTGCTTCGGGACCGTGTAGGTGATCGGCCTCAGTCGGGTCCCGAAACCCCCGACGAGGACGAGCGCCTTCATCGCCTCCCTCCCGGGAGGAACGGGTCGATATCGCCTTTCGGGCGACGGTCTTAGAGGATCGCGGGAGGTTCGCCCCGAGCGACGCCGAGTGCGTAGTCGCGCTGGACGGCCCGCTTCAAGAGGGCTGCGGGGCTGCCCCAGATCGTGAGATGCCGGACCGCGCCGGCCCCCTCGCCGAGGCCCAGGGCGACGATTACCCCTCGTTCCCGGTACCTGAACGGAGTTAGGGGGGCTCCGTTCCACCAGGCCACTAGGTTCGCGGCGGCGGTCCTCGCCTCGGCGAGCGCCGCCTGGGCGGTCCCTGGAACGAGCATCCCGGTTTCGGGGTCTTGGAACTCGACTACGTCCCCGACCGCGACGACGCCGGGGAATCCGGGCACCGCGAGCGTCGGCTCCACCCGAATCCTTCCCCCCTTCCCGTGGGGGACGGGGAGCCCTCGCACGAGACTCGGGGCCGCCAGACCAGCGCACCAGACGACCAGGTCGCCGGCGAGCACCGAGCCGTCCTCGGTGTGGACCTTCCCGGGCTCCACCTCCGTTACGTTGAGCCCGTGCACCATCGTCACACCGCTTCGCTTCAGGATCTTGCGGGCGTACTCGATCAGCCTCGGCGGCAGGCCCACGAGGAAGGGCAACGACCCGGTGATGAGGAAGACATCGGGAGGACGGGCATGAGGCTCTGCGACCTTCGTCCAGTCGGTCGTCGCGATCTCGGCCGCGAGCTCGGTGCCGGTGGAACCTCCGCCCACGACCAGGATCCTGGGCCGACGTTCTCCCCGAAGGTCGACCGAGGCCTTCTCGACCTTGAGGATCTCGGCCGCGAGCCTCTGGGCCCCGGAGAGCCGGTAGACCTGGTAGGTTTGCTCGGCGGCGCCGGGGATCCCGTAGTACGCCGCCACGCTACCGAGGCAGATCGCCAACGCCCGGTAGCCGAGGGATCCAGTGTCGAGGTCGACCCGATGGGCAGCGAGGTTGATCCGTTCCACCGTGCCCTGCCGGGTCACGACGTTGGTCCGCTCGAAGACCCGGGCGAGCGGGACGGTCCACCGGGCCGGATTCCCCCCCGCGGAGGCCAGCTTGCCGATCTCGTAGAGCTCGGTGCGAAGGACGTGGACCGGGTGGCGGTCCGCAAGGACGATGGGAACTGAGCCTTTCGTGCGTCGGAAAACCTCGTGGGCGACGGTGAGCCCAGCGTACCCTGCCCCGAGGATGACCAGCGGTTCGGTGCCGGCCTCGCCCGCCATCGACGGTACGCCTCTTGTCACGGCGTTTAGAGCGGACGACCCGAACCCCTGCCGGGAACGCCCTCCAAGGCTAGCGCGCCTCCCGGCTAGGCCCGCTTCGGGATCCGAATCCTAGGGCGGACCGGTAGCCGAGCCAGGTGCACCGCGATCCCGAGCGCGAACAAGAGGATGGGGGCGACGATCAGCCGCTCGATGAGTCCGGGGTCGAACGTCGTGTTCGTGGCCTGGGTGGGGGCGTAGTAGAGGAGAGAGAGAAGGGTCACGGCTCCGAGCACCATCGTGAAGAGCCGGTAGCTAGACCAATGGGTCCCCGCTCGCATCCCCGACCCAACGACCACGAGACCTACGCCGCCCGGTCCGAAGACGGCCAGCGAAGCGATCCCGTGGACCGTCGGGTTCACGTTCTCCGGGAAGATCCCGACGAAGATCGCGGCGACGCTCGCGAGGAGGAGCAGGCCAAGCCCCAGAATCCGAGAACCTCCGGAGGGGAAGCCGCCCCAGGCCCCTAGGATCCCCACGAATGCGAGGACGCCCAGCACGATGATCGAGACGTTAAACACCTCGTGGAGGGGAGAGGTTGAGGTGTTGCCGAGGTCGCTGATGTAGTTCGTCAGGAGGGAATAGTGAGCGTAACGAAGCTGGACGACGGCCATCGCCACGATGAACTGGACGGCCCCGAGTCCGATCATCCACGCCCCGACCCGGACCGAGCCCGGCACGAACGGTCGAACGATTCCGCTCACGATGCTCAGGTTCCCGGGGAAATCTGCGGTCGCACGCCGCCCCGCCATGTGGGGACGCCCTCCGGGACATAAAAGTCCCGTCCGAGGCGCCTTCCTACCGGGATCCGCGCGAACCCTTGTGGCAACGACCGGCGCGGGAGGTTGGAACTCTCCACAACCCGTGGGGCGAGGCTCGTCGGGCGTGAGATTCTCTTTACTAAGCGTTTAAGACCCCCATGTCCCGTCAAGGCGCCGAGGTCCTAGAGACCTTGGGAAACGAAGGAGAGCGAAAACATGGCGTTCATTGACGACCTGAGCGTAATCGTCGATCTGTTGGTGTTGGTGGCGGTGGTGATCTTCTACACCGGGTTCCTCGTGTGGTTCCACACGCTCTACCGGAAAGACCCAGCTCGAGCCTACGCACACCTCCGAGAGGGTGGGTTCGTCTTGGGGCTGCTGGGCGGTATCCTCGGGCTCTTCGCCCTTTGGGGTGAGTTCGTCTGGCCCCTCACGATCGCAACCCCAGGCGGTGACCTCACGGTCTACAACGTCTTCTTTGGCGACCCGCTGATTCTGATTGCCGTCCTGCTCGTCGCATTTGGATTCGCGGTTTGGGCCAAGCTCCCCACGCACTTCATCGGGGTGATGGCCGTAGCGAGCGGCGGAGGAGTGATTTACTACGGATACATAGGATACCAGAACAGCCTCACGCTGGACCACCTCGAAACGTTCCTTTTGTTCATAGCTTGGGGGGCTCTCGCGATCGGCTCCTACGGCGCGACGCTCTTCGTGGACTGGTTCGTGATTGGGGCCCAGAACCCCTCCGCCGGTCCCCTCGCTTCCTCCACGACCCCGGCGTACCCCCGGATGTGGACGGTGCTCATCTTCGCCTTCCTCGTGGTGGTCATACTCGCAGGGATTGCCGCGATCTGGTACGGACAGGACATCGTGTGGGGGCACCTGCGTGGGCTGGGGCCCTAGGGAACCCCGACGACCCGACGAGGGGACCGCGCTGAGGCGCGCGTGCCCCCCGGAGAGGTCCGAGTCCGCAGCCGAACCCCTTCCCCCCTCCCGGTGACGGGGAACTCCTGCACGGCTCGGGGGGTACCTCGAACGGGGTAGCCTCCCCGGCCGAGGGACCGCTGAGAAGCATGCCGCCGGACCGGTCCTTATACGGGCTCAGCGCGAGGCCCCCAACGGCGCCCCCGCCGGCTGCCGGAGGCTCCCAGCGCCCTCCGGGGAGAATCCCTCATAGAGAGAGGCAATTCCAGGGCCCTCTGCTTTTCGTAGTCCCCACGCGGAAAATGGAACCGAACGGTACCCCCGTTCCACTTTCCACAATCGGGCTGTCGCCGGCTTTGTCTCCTTGGGATATTATCCCTTGCACGGGCCAAAACCCGGAGGGAGACGGAGATGGGAGCGATGGGACCGGAAGGGGCGCTGTTGAGCGGACAGCTCGCGAGGTATGGGACCTTGAGAGCCTACTCGACCTTAGAGTACCCCCAAGAGAACGACTGGTACATTGCGGGCGCTGTGGAGGCATCTCGGGAACACTCCGTGGCCCTGCCCCAGCTTAAACGACCGTCGGGAGCCTGGAGCCGGCTTCGAACCGCGATCCGGCGTGGCCTCGCTCGGGATGTGCCGGTGCGCGGAATCACCGAGTTCGTGCCGGGGCGGGATCTTGCCCGCAAGACTCCGGAGGACGATCGGAGGACGGTTTCTGCGGTCTACGCCCTGCCGATCGCAGGGATCGGCCTCGCGGACCCCGGGGAATCGTTGGGAGGAGGAAAGTCTCCGATCGCATCGCTTCCCCTGTACCACGATCTCCATCGGTAAGCCCGCGAGTGCCCCGTAGGCTCTTCGGACCAACCCCTTCTCGCGAGACACGGTGGCAAAACGGGACGAAAGCGTGGGCCGAGCCCTCCCCGAGAGAGGGGGACCGGGCCGACCGCACGTTTTTCCGACCGACTTCTGTGGGGGTGGCCGGGCACCGTGGACGCGTTCGACTACGCGATCTATCGCCACCTCTCGCCGGACGGTCTCGTTCGATTCTGGGGGTCCCGTCGCCTCATCGATCCCCGAGTTTCTGCCCGGGAGATCGCCGAGAAGGTGGGGCTCAGCGAGGCGGGGGTCCGCGCCCGATTGCACAGCCTCAAAGAGCGCGGCTTC
>JASHWY010000102.1 GCA_030043835.1 Thermoplasmata archaeon | reverse complement strand
GCCCCGAGCGCCGTGACCATGAGGACCGCGAATCCGGCCTCTCGGGACCGCCAGGCCCCGCGAAACCGCTCGACCATCCGGTCCCAGACCTTGATCCGACGTAGGGCCCGCAGCCCCCAGTGCACCCCGAGGACGGTCACGAGGAAGAGGGTCACGATACCGACCGAGTAGGCGATCGCGCTGAGGGTGTTGCTGGTCCCCGTGTCGATGCGGAGGAGGACCGCAAAGACCGTGACCGCGGTGAGCTCGTTGACGACCGAGGTGTTGAGGAGGAACGTTCCGTACCGGCTCGTCATGAGGTCGAACTCGCGCAGCATCACCCCGAGAACGGGGAGCGCCGTGATCGAGATCGTGAGCGCGACGAACAGGACGATCATCGTGCCCAAGTGGGGGTAGAGGAGGTGGACGACCACCGCACCGAAGAGGAACGGGATGAAGAAGATCGCCACGCCCATCACCGCGGCGGAGGCACCGGTCGAGCGGAGCTGGGCGGGACTCACGGCGAGTCCGGCCATCATGAGGATGAAGAACGTCGCGACGACCTGGAGGCCCGCCATCTCGGTCGTGAGCGACGTGAGACCAACGTAGGGACCGAGGAAGGTGGGGCCGAGCGCCACTCCGACCAGAAGCTGCCCTACGAGCGCCGCCTGACCGAGTCGCGTGAAGAGCTCGCCGACTAGGACCGCGCACGCGACGAGCAGAAAGAGGCCGACGAGGAAGAGGGTGGTGGCGTCCGTCATCCCGACCCTTTCGTTGCCCGCGCGAGATCCCCCGCCGCCGGTACGGTCGCGCCCTCCGAGCGAGGTCCGCCCCGGTGGTCGGCCGGACGGAGGCGAGGTGCGATAACTACCTTTGGGCCTAGCCGCAGCGTCGGAGCGCTGGGACGGCGTGCGGTAAATATCGAAGACCCCGTAGCGCTCGCGTGCGCGAGACTCGCAGACCCCGGCGTCCCGCCGCTCCTCGAGGTGGGGAGGAGGAGCGCGCGGCGGTCGCCGAGCGTCGCTCCCGGGCGCTCGAGGAACCGCTCGACGCCCGACGTCGCAGCGAAGCCGCCTACCCGCTCTTCGAAGTCCGGAACCCGCTCCACGGGACCGTCTACCTCGTGATGCTACCGGAGTTCCCCCGCCGTTCGGCGGAGCTGTGCACGTGCACGGACTTCGCCCGCCGGGGCCTCGGGACGTGCAAGCACATCGAGGCGGCCTACGCGTGGGCGATCGCGCACCCCGAAAGCCCGCCGCTCCGACCGAGCCGCTCTTCCGTGGTCGTTGGGGCCCCGACCTGGAAGGAGATCGATCGGCGGCTCACGACGACCTCCAAGGGTCCGGAGGCCCTACGGATCCGTAGGGCCGGAGCGGCGCTGTTCGAGGGCGGGAACCGAGCCTAGAGGCTCCCGTGAACCACGAAGGGGCTCGGTTCGGCGAACTCGAGGTCTACGCGGACGACATGCCGGGCGCGCCTTTCAGCGCCCGGATCTTGTAGTACTCGGGGTCGACAATGACCTCGCCGTTCACGCCCATCGTCTCGATCATCTTGAGCGGCGTTCCGGCCTGCTTCTTCGCGGCCTGCCAGTCCGGGATCGGGATGGAGAACTTCTTCTCCACCTCGGTCCGGTAGATCGGGCCGGAGTTGTACGAGCAGAACGGGATGATCCTACCGTCGGGCACGGCGTAGTGGATATCGCAGCGCATCAGGCGCTGGATGTCGTAGTCGTAGGCGTCCTGGAAGTGCATGTTCCCGATGTAGAGCGTGCGCCAGGTGAACTTCGCGAGAGCTTCCTTGTTGCCTTCCGTGAAGATCCCCGCGATTACCTTGACGCAGTTCTTCTCGTTGAGCCCCTCCGGGGACTTCGAGAAGTCGAAGTACTTCGCGACGTCGTGCAGGAGACGCGCACCGGCCACGGCGGACCGGACCCGGGCGAATCGAGCGTCCCGGTACTTCTCGATCATCGACTCGACGTTCTCGAAGAACCCGTCGACGTCCATGAACCGGGGGAGCGGCGTGATCGTCTGGCCGTCCTTCGAGACGAATGCGAACGTCGCGCAGCCGCAGCCGGGGTGGGTCGTGAGGGTCATCTTCTCTTCGCCGTGGATGATCGAGACGAGCTCGGAGATCGGGGCGACCGATGGCACCGGGAAAAAGTCCGACTTCTCGAACGGTCCCTCGGTGCAGAGGATGCGCACGAGGTCCGACTGGGTGAACCGCATCTGGAAGCGGTCCTTGTCCGGGATTCGCGCCGTGAGAGCGACCGGCTGGAAGTTGACGCCGCGGACGACGTCGATGTTGTCGATGGCGAACTTGACCGTCGGCCAAATCTCCTTCTCGTTGAAGCCCCCGACGAGGGTCGGCACCAGGACGACGGAGATGGGTTTGTCGGGCTTTCCGGCCGCGAGCTCGCTCTCGGGCGAGTGGGTCTCTCGGGCCGCCTGGATCGCCTTCTGCTTTACCTTGAGCAGCGGGACCCCCCGGACCTTCCGGTAGATCTCGTCGTCCAGCCCGTCGAACTGGAGGTAGAGCGTGTGGAGCCCTGCGTCCCGGCACGCCTGAGCGAAGCCGGGTTCGTTCGCCACGCGGATGCCGTTCGTCGCGACCTGGACCTGCTTAAAGCCCAAGTCCCGGGCCATGGACACGGCGTCGAGGAAGAGCGGCGACAGGGTCGGCTCCCCGCCCGAAAACTGGACGGCGACCGTCCCGACCGGCTTCTGCTCCCTCAAGGTCTTCAGCATGAACTGGATCTGCTCGCGGGTCGGCTCGAAAACATAACCGGCCGCGTTCGCGTTCGCAAAGCAGACGGGGCACTTCAGATTGCAGCGGTTCGTGAGGTCGACGAGGGCGAGCCCCGTGTGGGACTTGTGGTGGCTGCACATCCCGCACGTCGTCGGGCAGCCCCGGAACTTATCGTAGTACGGGTTCTCGTACCCTACACCGTCGTGCGCATAGACCTCCATCCGGAGGTAGAAGTCGACGTCGTTCGAGATGATGTCCCAAAAGTACCCGTGGGTACGGCAGGTCTTCTCCATGATGACTCGGCCGTCTTTCTCCCGGACGATCGCGGGAATGACCTTGATGCACTCGGGGCAGACCGAGGCCGTCTTCCGGGGAAGACCCCTCGGGGCCTGGAACTCCTTCATCACGCGTGCGGGCATTCTCGTGGACTCCTTGGTGGGCCCTCGGCTTCGCGTCGGGCTTAGCTGGGCCACTTACCCCGTCCTACATAATCCATCTGTCGTCGAGGTCGCGACAAAAATCGACTCCCGTGACGTAGACTCGCACGGTGGGAATCGCTACAAACCACGTAGGGACGCCCCTCCACCACCCCGTTTTGACGGTCACCGCCCGGTCGTAAGCCGATACCTTATGCGCCCGGACGCCTCCGGGCCATCGATCGATGACCGCGAAACGAAACGCTCGATCCCGGGCTCGCAAGGGCTCGCGCCCGAGGAAGACCTCCCCGCGAGCCGCCTCGCGCCATTTCGTCGGTCGGGACGCATCGCCCGTCCTGGACCGCTATCCCCCCAAGGATCCGTCCCTCACGGTCCGCGGTCCCCCCTCGGCTCCGGCTCCGACCTCCGCTCCGGGCCGGATCTCTTCGCCGTCCTCCCCTCCACCGTCCCTGCCGCCTCCGAACCTCCCCTCGGCCCCCACCCCCTCCGGACCCCCTCCCACGCCGGGGTCGCTCATCCGTCTCGAACCGGCCTTCAATCTCGACGAATTCTCGACGCTGCTCGGGGAGACCTCGATCCGGGTGACCGTCCCTCGGGAAGACCTCCCGGAGGTCCTCCGACGCGTGACCGAGTTCATGGGGTTCGGGATCTATGTCTACTCCGTGTCGGTGCGGCCCGGGCCGTCGGAGTCGTTGAAGAGCTTCGTCGTCGAGCTACAGCGCGTCGACTATTCGCCCGAGAAACGGTCGTGGGTCGCGTTTGAGGACCGGGGGACGTCCGACTCCCCGTTTGGCCCCTCCGGTACCCGTACCTAGAACTGGAGAGCCATCCGGCTCCGAACCGCCTATGTACCGTAGGGCGCTGCCGCGACCGAGGAACGTGCCATGTCCACCCCCTGGACCGGGGACCGTTGGGAGGTCGAGCTGCGAGAGCTTCGGAACGAGTTGAAGGAGCTGAGGAACGAGCAGCGGCAGATGGCACAATCGATCGACCAGCTCGTGACCACGTTCCGCAGCCTCGCGACGCACCTTGGGATTGCGGCGGAGCCGTACCGCGGGAAGGAGAAGCCCTCGAAGGACCGTGACCTCCCCGGCTTCGCCTAGATAACCCCGTCCGGCCTACGCCTCGGGGTCCGCGACGCGGCCCTTCCCCTCGCGTCCGAGACGCAGGGCTCGTAGCGTGGACCCCGACCCCGTTGCCGGCCGACCCCGTGAGTGCCTAGGGCGCTCGCGGGGGCCCCCCCAACCTGGGAACCGCCTTGCGCCCGTAGCGCCATTCGCCCTCCATCGGGTAGAGCCGGCGGAGCCGGGTCCCGACCTCGCTTCCGATCGAGATGAATGGTGAGGGCGAGTCCGAGACGGCAAAGGTCCCCCGGACGCCCGGTGCGAGCTCGACCACCACCACTCCGTAGGGACCGAACGCCTCCACCTGAGGGTCGAACTCGGTCGGCTGGCCTCCCTTCCCGATGACGGTCGACGCGACGACGACTCCACCATCGTGGGGAAGAGGGACCGGGACGAGCCCGGCCCGCTCCCCGCAGCG
>JASHWY010000101.1 GCA_030043835.1 Thermoplasmata archaeon | reverse complement strand
CGCCTCGCGACCGGACTCCTTCATCTTGCCGAAGCGGTTGGACGCCGCTCCGACCACCCACGTCTCTCGCATACTTTCCTCGCGTGCATCTAGACCGGCGGCGACCTTAACCTAAGCGGGGTTCCGCTCGCTCTCAAGGCCCGCTTCGGGCGCAGGGAGACCGAGCAAAGCCTGAAGTCTCCGGAAGGCGCGCTCCGCAACCGCCCCGTCCCGGGTCTTGAATAGTAGGCGTCCGCTCCGGCTGATCGTCACCTCGGGGTCCAGCGCGGCAATCAGCATCACCCGGGCATCCACGACCGCCACCCCTTCCCGTTCGAGCACCCCCCGCACCCGCTTCAGGTCGAGAGGTCGCGGCGGGTCGGGGAGCGCTTCGTACGCGCCGCCGTTGGAGCAGACACGCAAGGTCCGGTACATTTTCGGATCGGAAGGATACCGCTCGTACTAAGGTCGTTGCCTATCGACCGGGGCTTCGAACGAGCCGGAGCCGCCCCGAGGCCGGCGGCGGTTTCGCTAGGGGCCGCCGAAACTAGAGGACGACGGCCTTGCGGATGCAGTCCTCGATGATCTGGTCGACGTCCACCCGCTCCTCCTCCTGGAGGATCTGGACGAGGTTCGAGCGGGTCGCGGGCCTGTCGGGCACGGCTTGACAACATACGCCGGGCCGGGTCGAGATCCCGTAGGTGCCGATCGACTTCGCGACCGACTCGATCTCGTGTTTATCGAATCCGATGAGCGGACGAACGATCGGGAGATGCACCGAGGCCGTCGCACTCCGCATGTTGGAAAGCGTTTGGGAGGCGACCTGCCCGAGCGCTTCGCCGGTGGCGAGGAACCTCGCCTGCTCTCGTTCGGCGATCCGTTCCGCGGACCGCCACATGAACCGGCGGCAGAGGACGCAGCCGACGTGACGGTCGGTGTTGCGCATCAGCGTGACCTGGGTGGAACCGTGGGGAACGACGTAGAGCGGGATCGGTTGCTGGTAGCGCTCCCTCAGGAGCGTGAGGTGGTCGACGACCTTCTCGAGCGGGGAGTCGTCAGTGAACGGCCGGTTGTCCATGTGGACGGCCACCATCTCGTGGCCCTGGCGCAGAAGGTAGTGAAGGGCGACCGGAGAGTCGATCCCTCCGCTCATCAGCATCACGCCACGCGCCATCGACCTCGACGACCTCGGTTCGGCTATTAACGGATGCGGACCTATGCCCTCGAAACGGGCCGGAGCTAAAATACACTAGGTGGGTCGTTCGATCGATGGGGGAGGAGGCAGCCCCGCCGGTCGACCTCTACGCTCGGAGGGAAGGCTCCGGACCTCCAATCCTACTGCTTCACGGGGTCGGCGGCAACCACACGGTGTGGAATCAGGTCATCCCGCTCCTGGCCCCTCAGTTCTCGGTCATCGCCCCCGACCTCCGGGGCCACGGCCGGACGCCCACCCCCGAAGGTTCTCGTTTCACCTACGCCGAACTAGAGGGGGACGTCCTCCAGCTGATGGACCATGACCATGTCCCGTCGGCCCACTGGGTCGGGCTCAGCGGGGGGTCCCTGCTTGCGCTCCGACTCGCCCTCGACCGGCCGGACCGGGGGCGGAGCCTCACGATGGTGAGCGGAGCGGCGTACGCCGACCCGCACACCCGGGCGGTCGCTCAACGGTGGGCCGAGACCCTGGCCAAGGAAGGACCCGACGCGTTCGCCCTTCGATTATTGAAGGACCTCTACTACCCCGACTGGATCGAGGACCGTCTCGACTTCGCCGACGAGCTTCGGGAGCAGGTCAAGCACCAGGACTTTGGCCCTGCCGTGAAATGGTCCCTTGCGATGCAGGCGTTCGACGAGCGCAGTCGCGTCGCGAACGTCCGCCTCCCAGCCCTGATCGTCCAGGCGATGGACGACGCGGTCGTGGATGCCTCGCACGGCCGTATCCTTCGGCAATCGATCCCCGGTGCCCAGATCCGGATCCTCACGGAGACCGGGCATATGGTCCCGGTCGAGCGGCCCCGGGAGCTCACCGAAGCGATCGCGACGTTCGTTCGGTCCGTGGAAGCGAGGCGGGGAAACCCCTCCACGGGCTGATGCGAGAGCGGGCCCGGCCACTTTTATCTTCCCGCCGCTGATTCCGGGCTGATGGTCGCGAGCGCAACGCCCGACCTCGCCGCGCGGATCGTCGAGCTCGAACGAGAGCTGCGGGAACTGAGGCTCCGCGTGATCCAGCTCGAGCGGCTGGTCGGTTCGGGAGAAGAACATCCGACGGACCAGACGACGGTCCGACGGAAGGTCTCCTACGACTGGCAGGGCTGACCGTGGCCGGGGGTCCGTGGGCCCTGGTGGGTCGCGCACCGCGGTCGGTCGAGGCTCTTCTCCAACGATTCGAGCCGCTCACCCCGCCTTCCTCCAGCGCGGGGGCGGCCGTCACGATCGTCCTTCGGGAGGGGAATCAGGAAGTCGAGGTCCTCCTCATAGAACGGACGGTCGATTCTGAAGATCCGGCCTCGGGACAGGTAGCGCTTCCGGGGGGTCACGTGGGAGAGGAGGACCCCTCCCTAGTCGCGACCGCTCTGCGCGAGCTCGAGGAGGAAGTGGGATTGACCCTGACCGACCTTGAGGGACCCCTGCGGTACGTGGCGACCGCCTTTGCCGCACGTTTCGGTATCCACGTCGCGGTGTTCGCCGGCCGCCTCTCTGAGGCCGCCGGTCTTCCGAGCGCGCGGAGCATCGTGGAGGTGGCCCACGTGTTCTGGGTCCCTCGCTCCGCCCTCGGTGTGACGCGACAAGTCCATCGTGATACCCCCGAAGGGTACCGGGAGTTCAACGCCTCCATCGTGGACGGCCACGTCCTCTGGGGGTTCACGCGGCGGATCCT
>JASHWY010000014.1 GCA_030043835.1 Thermoplasmata archaeon | reverse complement strand
CGACCCCGAGCGGCTCGGCCGAGGGAGGGGTGAGACCCGAATCCATCGCCGTCCCATCGTCGGGCCGCTCGTATAAGGGGCTCGTCGGTCTCGGTCGGACCGCTAGCCCGTCCGCGCCTGGGGGAACAGGATGACGTCCTTGATCGACGGCGCTCCCGAGAGGGCCATGACCATCCGGTCGACCCCGATGCCGACGCCCGTGCACGGGGGGAGCCCGTAGCGGAGCGCCCTCACGAAGTCCTCGTCAAAGGCGTACTGCTCGACCTTCCGTTGGGAGAGCTGGGCACGGAATCGACGCTCCTGCTCGTCGGGGTCGTTGAGCTCCGTGTAGGCGTTGCCGAGCTCGAGGCCGCGGTAGTAGAATTCGAACCGCTCGACCCGGCCGGGCTTCGACCGGTGCCGCTTCGCGAGCGGGGTCGTTTCCTCGGGGTGGTCGACCACGAACGTCGGCGCGGAGAGTGTCGGCTCGACGTAGTGTTCGAAGAGCTTGTCGAGGAACACTCCGGTGGACGATTCCGCGGGGACGGTCGAGCCGACGGCCTTCGCGAGGTCCCGGAGCTCCTTGCGGCTCTTCGAGCGCAGGTCCTTAATCCCGCTCCGCGCCTCCAGTTCGTCGACGAAGTCGACCGTCGAGAAGCTCGACGCGAACGCCTTGGCGGCCTCCTGAGTCTGTGGGTCCTCCGGGGCGACCTCGGCCGCCCGTCGCCCGAGGCGCGCGTAGAGGCTCTCGATGAGCTTTCGCATGTCGTGGTAATCCGCGTAGGCCCAGTACGCCTCGAGCATCGTGAACTCGGGGGAATGGACCGTGTCCATGTCCTCGTTCCGGAAGCACTTCCCGATCTCGAAGACCCGCTCGAGCCCGCCGACGAGAAGACGTTTCAAGGGGAGTTCGAGCGCGATTCGCAGTTGGAGCTCCTCGTCGAGGTAGCTCGAACGGGTCACGAACGGACGCGCCACGGCGCCGCCCGCGATCGGGAGGAGGACGGGGGTCTCGACCTCGAGGAAGTTCGCCTCGGCGAGGTGGGCCCGGGTCTCGGCGACAAGGAGCGAGCGAAGGCGGAACCGGTTTCGGCTCTCGGGCGAGGAGAGGAGGTCGATGTAGCGGCGGCGAATCCGCTCCTCGGCGTCCTTGAGACCGTGAAACTTCTCGGGCGGCGGAGCGATCGCCTTCGCGAGGAGGGTGAGGGACGTCACGAGGAGCGACGGCTCGCCGCGACGGGAGACCGCCGGGGCTCCCTCAGCACCGAGGATGTCCCCAGGGTCAAGGTCCGCGAGCCAAGCGTGGAACCCCGCTTCCCCGAGTTCGTCGACCCGGAAGAAGAGTTGGAGCGAACCGTCGAGATCGTCAAGGTCGGCGAAGGCGGTCCGTCCGTGAACGCGGATCGCCCGGACCCGGCCGGCGACGCGCAGGGGATGCGCAAGGTCTTCCTCCCCCGCTCGGAGCCGGGCGGTTGCGGTCCGAACGACGTTCGAAGAAACCCGACCGGGGAACGACCACGGGAACGGTTCCTTACCCTGCGAGCGCAGCCGCGCCACCTTGTCTCGGCGCTCGCGCTCGAGCGGGTTCTCGTCGGTCACCGGCCTCCCTTTCTCCCCGGCAGCCAAGATGGCTCGGGGATGAAAAGGCTCCCCCCGCCGGGCCACTACGCGACGTTCCCTTCGAGCGCGAGGCGCTCCACGCCGCCGGGCCGGAAGAGCGCGAGGTGCTCCGGCACCGCCGGGTCCTTGCCCGCAGGGCGGGCCGGCTCGTGAAGAACGAGGAACGTTCCCAGGAAGAACTCCGCGGCGGCGTCGCCACCTCCGATCCCGTAGCTCACGTAGTCGGAGAAGTAGACGTGGACCTGGCCCGAGTGGTGACGGCGCAGCGCGTCCAGGAACTTCGCGAGCTCGCCCGGGCCCTTTCGCTCGAGCTCCTCGACCAAGTCGCGGAGCAGCGGGCGCTGGCTGATTCCCGCGAGGCCGTCGTAGGCAAGGTAGACGGCGGGGCGCGGGTCGAGGGCGACGACATCGAGGCGGGAGACGCCTTCGACGGGCTTTGTGCGCATGGCAGGCGGCCTACCCGCCTTGCGTTATGAAGACATCGGACCGCCAGGCCCCGCCGTCGTGCGAGAACGTTCACTCCGGTCCGGTGCCGTCCGACTGCCCTCGAAGGTGGTCCGTCCGGAGGTGCTCGTCCAGCGCTCGAGCCGTTTCTTCCCCGTCGAGGCCATAGGTCCTCCATCCACAGGCGCAGGACACGGGTTCCGATCGAAAAGGACCGCACACCGTAGGGCTCCCGTTACGGCACCGAGTCCTAAGGCCTAACGCTGTTGAGACGGCGAAGAGATGCTGTCGCGATGACGAGCCGGCGTCGCGAGACGCCGGCCGGGAAAGAGGTTAGCAATCGACCTAGTGGTCGTGCCCGCCGCCTCCCCCCGGTGGGGAGGGCGTTGACTTCTTCGAGGCGATCACGTCATCGATGCGGAGGACCATCGTCGCGACCTCGGCCGCCGAGCTCAGGGCCTGGCGCTTCACCCGGATCGGCTCGATCACATGCATCTTCCACATGTCGGTCACGCTGCCGTCGGCGAGATTGACCCCGACGTTCTTGTTGGCGGAAGGCCCGTCGTGAGCCCGGCGCAGCTCGATCAACACGTTGATCGAGTCGTAGCCGCCGTTCTCGGCAAGCGCCCAAGGAACCGCCTCGATCGATTGAGCGAACGCTTCGACCGCGAGCTGCTCGCGGCCCCCGACCGTCGCGGCCCATTTCCGAAGGCGGACCGCGAGCTCGATCTCGGTCGCCCCGCCGCCCGGGGCGACGGTGCCGTCCTCGAGGACGCTTGCGACGACCTTGAGCGCGTCCTGGAGCGACCGCTCGACCTCCTCGGTCACGTGCTCGGTGCCACCGCGAACGAGGATCGAGACGGAGCGCGGGTTCGCGCAGCCGGTCACGAACGTCATGTCGTCTTCGCCGACCTTCCGCTCGTCGACCTTCGCGGCCGTCCCTAGGTCAGCAGCGGAAAGCTCCTTGATCCCCGTGACGATCTTCCCCCCCGTCGCGCGGGCCAGCTTCTGGAGGTCGGATTCTTTGACCTGCTTCACCGCGTAGATCCCTTCCTTCGCGAGGTAGTGAAGGACGACGTCGTCGATCCCTTTCTGGCAGACGACCACGTTCGCGCCGGAAGCCTTGATGGCATCCACCATCCGCCGGAACGTCTTGTCCTCCTCGTCGAGGAAGCTCTGAATCTGGGCCGGGTTCTTGATGTTGATCTTGCTCTCGATCTCGGTCTTCTTGACCTCGAGCGCGGAGTTGAGAAGCGCGATCTTCGCGTTCGTGACCTCGCCCGGCATCCGGGGGTGCCCGCGCTCCTTGTCGAGGATGATCCCGTCGATGAGCTCGGTGTCGGAGATCGTGCCACCATGGCGCTTCTCGACCTTGATCTGGTCGACGTCGGCCACGGTCTTCTCGCCGCGCTTCTCCGCGATCTTTTGGACCGCCTTCACCGCGATCTTCGCGAGGTGGTCCCTCGAGCCGAAGACACCCTTCGACCCCATCGCGGTCGTCGCAACGTCGATGAGGACCCCCTCGTCCTCAGGCTTCACGGTGACCCCGATCTCGGCATCGAGGAGGCGCTTCGCCTCCTGGACCCCGAGCTGGTAGCCGCGGGTGATCACCGTCGGGTGAACGTTCTGGTCGAGAAGGCCCTCGGCGCGCTTGAGAAGCTCGCCGGCCAATACCACGGCGGTCGTCGTGCCGTCGCCGCACTGCTGGTCCTGGGTCTTCGCGACTTCGACCAGCATCTTCGCAGCGGGGTGCTCGACGTCGATCTCCTTGAGGATCGCGACCCCATCGTTGGTGATCGTGATGTCGCCCATGCCGTCGACGAGCATCTTGTCCATGCCGCGGGGCCCGAGCGTCGTGCGCACCGTGTCGGCGATGGCCCTCGCCGCCGCGATATTGTTCCCCGTCGCACTCTTTCCGCGCTCTCGCTCGGTTCCTTCCCTCAGGACGAGAATCGGCGTACCCTGAAGCATCTAGCTCACCAACAACGGAGAACTTGCCCTTCTATATAAATCCGCGTGAGCCCCCGGCGTTGTGTGGTGTACAGAAATTAGTTCCCCTTCGACCCGGGGATGGAGGTGCGGAGGAAGGGGCGTCCCGCCGCTTCCGGGTGGCCCGTCCCTTCATGCGATCGCCTCCACGCGGCCGAGATGGAGGCCGAGCAGGGTCTCGGGAGGCAGCTTCCGCTGGAACGCCTCCCGCGGCGTCTCGAGGTCCCACAGTGCTCCGTGCACCTCGTCGTTCTTCCAGTCGATCCACGCCGATAGGGTTGGGAATCGCCAGCGCAGCTTGTCGTATTCCAGCCACAGCCGCTCCGCCTTCCCGTTGGTCTCGGGATTGTTCACCCGACTGACTACGTGACGGATCCCGCGCTCGGCGAGGAACTGCTGGAACCGACCGAGCCCCGGGTCCGCTCCCAGTCGACGGTTCGCATAGAACTGGGACCCTCGGTCCGTGTTCACCTCGCGGACCGTCAGATTCCACCGCGTCGCCACCGCCAGGGCGGCGTCCAGCGTCTCGATCGCGTGATCGCTCG
>JASHWY010000100.1 GCA_030043835.1 Thermoplasmata archaeon | reverse complement strand
CGAATCCCCTTCTCAGGGCTGCTTCTCGTTTGGGATCGGGTCGTAAGGGGACTTCTACTCGAGCGCCCGCAATGACGCTCAGTGGCGATCCACTACGGAGGGCAGCGGTACCGGCCCGCCCTCCCACGCGGGGAGAGCCCTGATCAGGTTGGCGAACGCCTGGCTCCCCAGACCAAGTGCCTTTCTCGAACCGTCTTTCCAATCTTCCAATCGGCAGACCACGAACTCGGAAAGGTCGGGTCGGTGCCACACGAAGAACGTCGGAAAGGACGCTGCGGCCCGGTAATTGTGGATTCGTACCGCCGGGCGATGTGGGCCGGGACGGATTCGAACCGTCGATCTCCGCGTTGTAAGCGCGGCGTCCTCACCGCTAGACGACCGGCCCCTCGTCGGCCCGAGGTCGCTCCTCCGTCATGGCCGTGTCGGTGGGCGCATGGGACCGGTGGCGAACGCGGACCGCGAGGCCGTGCTCGAGCTCGGTCATGAGGCGTCCGGGGAGGGCCGCTTCTCCGACCGCGGCGAGCTCTTCCCCACGCAGGAGGATTACCGAGTCCCCGGCCCGGATCGCGGGGTCGGCGGTTCGCACCCCAGGGACGAAGAGGTCCCCCGAGAGGCTCAGTCTCGGGTCGATCGACACCGCGAGCGGAGGGTCGGGCAGGAGCCGGCGGGCTCCGGCGATCGTGAGGTGGAAGAGGCCCCGCTCCTCCCGAACCGTTGCGAGGTCGCTCCGCCCGTCGGTTACGCGCTCAAACCAGGGCCGGCCGGCGAGGCGAAGCGGCGGAGCGAAGAGTCGCTCGGCGGCCGAACGTCCGAACTGGACGGCGGCTCGCGCGTTCAGCTCCTCGCGCACCACGGCGAGCGGGCCGCCGGGCACCGGGCCCTCGCGACCGAGCGCTTCGGCCACCGCCTCGCGGAGCGAGGCGAGAGCGGCCGGTGCGCCGGTTCGATCGTCGTCGAGGGTCCAGCGCGTGGGAAGCCGGTCCGGGAACCGGTCCTTGAGGAAGCCGTACTCGGCGGGGTCGAGGTGGACGACGGCCGAACGGTACGCTCCGTGGGCGAGGAGGTGGTCGAGCCCCGACCTAACGGCCGACCGTTCGTCCTCCGACCAGTCCCCAGTGACGGGAATGTCGTAGTGTCGGGCCGGCGGGACGTCCTCGAGCTCCCGGGGGACGAGGCCGATGGGCGAGCTCACGGAGACCCCGTGAACCCGTTCCAGGTTCGGGAGCCCTTCGAGCGCCCCCCAGAACCGCCGGTGCGACCGGGAGTTTCGGTACGGCTTCGTTCTCGAGCACGGAACGAGCAGGAGGACGGTCTTCGACGGAGGAGGGCGATACCGCTCGAGGAGGCGGGAGCGAAACCGGACCATTTCGGGCCGGCGGCGGGCCTCGGCGAGCACGTACGCTCGGGATCCCTCGGCAACGACCGGGGCCCTCTCCTCGAGCAACGAGGCGAGGTCCCGGTCCGCGTACCGCAGCATCTCGGCGAGGGCAGGCTCGGCGGGAAGGCGGGCTTCGACGAGTTCCCTCAGCCGGCCGGAGCGGGCGGCCGCTCGTGTCTCGGCGATCGCGCGGCGGTACATCGCGGTCGCGTGGACCTCGAGAGCTGCCTCCTCGCCCCGGCACCCCGGGCAGTCGCAGAGGCGCTCCGACCGCGCCGTAGCGGCCGGAAGAGTACCGAGCGACGGGTCGAGGTAAGCGCCGTTCGCGGCCGCGAGGAGCCCCTCGGTCGTGTCGGTGAGGTCGAACCCCAAGTAGGCGAGCAGAGGGATCCGGTGCGGGAGGGCAACCCGGGGGGCCCAGACCACGGGAGCGGCGCCGAGCTGCGTCCGGAGTTCCCCGACCGCGCGGACGAACGGAAGGCCCTCGGCCCACAGGGCGCGGGCGTTCGCCAGCACGATCAGTTCCGGCCGGGCCTCACGGGCCGCAACGACCCCGTCGATCGGAAGCGGCGCACGGACGACGAACGCCCGGTCCGCGACGGGTAGTACGATCCCCGGCGTCCCCGTGATCTCCGGAGCAGGGACCGGGATGGAGAGTTCGACACGCTCGTGACCGTCCGTGACGACAAGGCGCCGAATCCCGACCGGGGCTTCGTCGGCGAAGAGGCCGAGGCCCGGGCCGGCCTCGCCGAGGTGTCGGCTCTCAAGGAGGCCGGGGGTCGGGACCCCGACGGGACCGATCGTGGCGCGGCCCACGACCGAAAGTCCCTCCAGCCGCTCGACGGTGCGCGTCACGTCCGGGGTCTTGGGGGCGTCCAAGGCCGGTCTAACCGGCTCCGGAGCCTCGGTTCGCACGTCGGCGGGGATGCCCCGGCGAGGCGGGGACCGGGAAGAACGTCTCCCACGCCGCGACGAGCGCTTCTCGCTTATCGGCGCCGGCTTCGGTGCGACCCCGCCTCCCGAAGAGTGGGTCGTGGGCGTCCCTCACCTCGCGCAGGAACTCCTCGGGGCGCTCGCTCGCCTTCTCGAAGCCGTAGAGGATGAGTTCTCTCAGGAAGCTCGACCGCCCCCTCCAGCCGATGCGACGGCGGACCGCCGGGTTTAAGTGGCGCTTCGCGAGGCGCCAGACCTCGTTGGTCGTCCGGTAGTCGCGCGCGGAAAGGCCGATCATCACCTGCGGCATGGTCCCGCGCTCGACAGCCGGAAGGCCTCTTTTAGGTGTTGGGACGGCGTTTCTATGGTGTTGCTAGGGCCAAACCAGCGTCGGGCCCGCCGGAACGAAGATTGCGAGTAGCACTCCGAGGAGGTATAGGGCTCCCATCGCAACATGGCCGTAGAACGGTCTTCGCGTGGCCGTCGGGTCCCGCGCGAGCGCGCGATCCCCGATTCCGGCGATCACCGCCATCCCGACGAGCGCGCCGTCGTAGGCGATCGGCAGGCCGAGCGCGACCCCGAAGAGCGCGAGCAGGACCAATGCGATACCGTGGAGAACGGGAACGAGCCGTACCGAGGCGGGGACTCCCCAACGGGCCGGCAGCGAGAAGAGACCCAGCTCGCGATCGCTCGAAAGGTCGCCGAGGCTGTGGATCGTCTCGAAGGCGGTCCCCCAGGCGAGGAGTCCCGCGACGGCGAGGAGGACGGGCAGGGCGAGCGTGCCGGTGACCGCGATGAACACCGCCGCGGGCGTGACCGCCTGGACGAGCCCAAGGAAGGCGGTGGTGAACGAGGTGACGCGCTTCGTGTAGCTGTATCCAAAGACGAGCGCAATCGCGACCGGCGCGAGCACGAACGCGAGCGGGTTCAGGAAATACGCCGCGACCACGACGATGAGAGCGTTCGCGAGCGCGAAGCCGAGCGCGAACGAAGGCGCCATCCGGCCGGACGCGACGGCGCGGTCCCGGGTCCGGGGGTTCCTCGCGTCGAACGTCCGGTCGGCCCACCGGTTGAAGCTGTGGCCCGCGTTGCGCGCCGCGACGAACGCGATCACGACCAGCACGACGACCCAAAGGGACGGTACGCCGCGGGCCGCGAGGAAGAGGAACGCGAGAGCGAACGGGAGATTGAGACCGAGAGTCTGAATCTCGAGGAACCGCCCGAGCTCCGAGCCGCGGCGGCGCGGCGCGTCGAGCGCGGCGCTCACGGCTTTGGCGGACCGAGGATCCGTGCGAGGACCGGATCCTCACGGATCGTCCGCTCGACCGCTCGGACCGTCTCGGGGTCCGACCGGATCTCCTCGGGCCACGGACGCGGGAAGCCGTCCTCGCTTCGCTTGCGGGTCGCGTCGATCCCGACCTTGGCGCCGAGGTTCGGGATCGGGTTGGAGATCGATAGCTGGTCGACCGGTCCCTGCGAGAACTCGAGGTCTCGGCCCGGATCGGCTTGGAGGCCGACGCGATAGAGGACCTCCTTGAGATCGTGAGGATCGACGTCGGCATCGACCACGATGAGGTAGCGGACGAACATCATCTGCCCCAAGCCCCAGAGCGCGTGCATCACCTTGCGGGGGTGGTCGGGGTACGCCTTGTGGATGGCGACGATCCCGACGTTGATGAAGAGACCCTCCGGCGGGAGATTCAGGTCCACGACCTCGGGAAGGACGAGCCGGATCACGGGCCGGAAGATCCTCGTCACCGCTTGGCCGAGGACGCTGTCCTCGGTCGGAGGTTTTCCCGTGACGGTTCCGAGATAGAACGGTCGGGTCCGTCGGGTGACCGCGGTGATGTGGAAGACGGGGAACGGCTCGGGCGCCGAGTAGTAGCCCGTGTGGTCGCCGAACGGTCCTTCCTCGTGGCGCTCTGAAGGGTCGACATACCCCTCGAGAACGATCTCCGCTTGGGCCGGAACCTCGAGGTCGACGGTCCGGGCGGGGACGAGCTCGACGGGCTCTCCCCGCAGGAAGCCGGCGAACACGAAGTTCGAAATCCCTTCCGGAACCGGAGCGAGCCCCGAGAAGACCGTCGCGGGATCCACGCCGACGACCGCGGCGACGGGCATCCGCTCGCCCCGCGCGGCCCACTTCCTGTAGTTGTTCGCCCCGATCCGGTGGATCTGGAAATGCATCCCGAGCACGTCGGGCCCATACTGCTGGAGGCGGTAGATCCCCGTGTGCGGCTCGCCGGTCTCGGGGTCCTTCGTGATCACGATCGGGAAGGTGACCGTCCGGCCGCCGTCCTTCGGCCAGCACTTCAAGATCGGCAGTCGTTCGAGGTCGACGGAGGTCTCCACGACCTCCTGGCACGGCGCCGAGCGCACGCGCTTCGGGGCCAGGGACCGAAGGGTCGACAGGGTTTCGATCGTCCCCGAGAGGTCTCGAACGGCGCCCAAGATCCCGGCGGGCGGGCGCAGGTGGACGAGGCGCTCGATCCGCTCCCCGACGGCGTCGACGTTGGGGGCGTCGAACGCGAGCGCGATCCGTCGGAACGAGCCCAGGAGGTTGGTCACGACCGGCACCGTCGTTCCCCGGACGTTCTCGAAGACGAGCGCGGGACCGTCGTCGCGCAGGACCCGCTGGGTGATCTCGGTGATCTCAAGATCCCGGGAGACGGGGCGGGTCACCCGAGCGAGATCGCCCGTCTTCTCGATCGTGTCGAGGAACTCTCCGAGCGAGCGGAACGGCACGACCGCGGCCGAGCCCTCGCAGTTATTAAACAGGGGGCGCGCGGCCATCAAGGTTCATATCGGAACCTTGCCTCCGCCCCGACACCCCATGCAGTCCGTCACGCTCGAGTTCCGAACCGAGGACCTGAGGCTCCTCGGGATCGTCCCGGCGGGGCTCTTCGATCGGTACGAGGAGGTGGAGCTCTTGGAGACCCTCCGGCTCGAACAGGGGTGGCGTCTCCAGCTCCTGCGCGTTCGGCGTCGGGGCCCGCTCAAGACCGCGGCCGAGCTCGAGCGCGAGTCCCGGCGGATCCGGTCGCTCTACGGCCTCGAGACGTTCGAGCTTGTCGAGCGGCGGCCCCGGACCCGGGACTACATCCTCCTGGTCCGGCAGCGGAACCCCGAGAGCCTCCGCCGCCTCCTCGCTCTCGCCGGCGGCGAGATCTCGCCGACGGCACCGTTCCGCCTCACCGCCGAGAAGGTCGTCGCGTCGTTCCTCGGCGAGGAGCGTGCGATCCGCCGGGTGTTGAAGCGGCTCGACCGGGAAGGGTTCCCGTACCGGATCCTGCGGGCCTCGGGGCACCCCTACGTGGCCGACGCCGGCGCGGGTTCCCTCACCCCACTCCAGGCGAAGCTCCTCGCCCGCGCCTGGGTGCTCGGCTACTACACGGTCCCGCGGAGGATCACCCTCTCGCGTCTCGCCCGCCAAAGCGGGCGGAGCGCTCCGGCCCTCGGAAAGATTCTGCGGCGGGCCGAAGGACGCCTGGTCGCTCGCTGGCTCGCCTCCGAAGGGGCCGTGGCCGAAGCGGGCCTGGAGGCCGACGTCGAGCCGAGCGAGCATTAAGAAGGCCCCTCTATCCGACCCTCGTGGCTCCGAGGGTGCCCACGGTGTTCGTGGAGCGGCTTCCCGAGTTCCCTCACCTACCCCTTCCGGCCCGAGCTACCGACGGGTCGGCCTGCTTCGACCTTGCGGCCGCCGAGGCGGTGGTGCTAACCCGCGGCGAGGTGACGCTCGTCCGCACAGGCCTTACGATGCGCTGCCCCGCGGGTACCTTCCTCGAGGTGAGGCCCCGCAGCGGGCTCAGCAGCCGCGGGGTCCTGATGGCGAACGCTCCGGGGACGATCGACCACGACTACGCCGGCGAGATCCGGGTTCCGCTCACGTACCTCTTGGACGGATCCTACCGGGTCGAGGCCGGCGATCGGATCGGTCAGATCCGCCTCGTCGAGGATCGCCCGACGCGTTTCCGCTTCGGGAGGGTCCGCTGGGCCGGCGGCCGTTCGGGGGGTTTCGGGAGCACCGGCCGCTAGCGGAACTCGGAGAGGGCCCGCTGCACTTGCTTCGGTCGGGGCGGTGGCGGGCTCCGTCCTTGGGAGGCCGCCGCCTGCACTCGCTCCAGCATTTCGTGCATCCTCCGCTCCCGGGCGAACGCCGCGCGATGGAGGCCCACGTCGCGAGTTCCCTCGGCGACGAGGACGATCGCCCGCCCCGTGCGGGCCCGACCGGTGCGTCCGCGCCGCTGGATCGTCCGGATCACGTCGGGGATCGGCTCGTAGAAGACGACCAGATCGGTCGCCGGGATGTCGAGGCCTTCTTCGGCGACCGACGTCGCGACGAGCGCGTTCACGTCGCCCGACTTGAACCGGTCGAGGATGCCGATCTGCTCTTTCTGCGAGAGACCCGCGTCGGTTCCGTGCGTCGCCTGGCCCACGAAGCGCGCGGGGCGGACGGCCGGATCGTTGAGCTTCGTGAGCTCGTCGACGAGCCGGTCGACCGTGTCCCGGTACTGGGAGAAGACGATCACCCGGGCCTTCGGGTGCTGCGTGAGCTCGCCGCGGACGATGCGCACCGCGGTCTGGACCTTGGGGTGCTCGAGCGTCATGCGGTCGAGTTCCCGGCGGACCTCGACGACGTCCGGGTCGTTCAAGAAGGCCCGTTGGGCCGGCGTCACCCGTTTGCCGGGCTTCGGCGCCTGGCGGAGGAAGAACTCCCGGAGCGAGTCGACCCCCTGACTCTCGATGAGTTCGAGCGCGTGCAGGCCCTTCATCGCGGCGGCCTGGGCCGTGACGGCCGACCAGAGCCCCGCCGCGGACCCCCCTCCCGACGAGCCCTCCGCGCCGATCCGCCGGTGGAGCCGAGCCCCGACGTCGAGGAGGACGCGTCGGGTCGCCTCCCCGGCCGGCAGGAGGTCGAGCCGGCGAAGCTGATCGACCTGTCGCTGGATCGCAGCCCGAAGGAGAATCGCGAGGCGCCGCACCTCGGGCGGAACGGTCACTTGGACCGTCTCGATCCCTACGCCGTGGATGTACGGCACCACGTCGGCGGACTGTTCGGTTCGGTACTCGAACCGGTCGATACCGAGGTTCGTCCAGACCTCTTGGATGCGGGCGAGGCGGCCGCCCGGAGAGGCCGTCATCGCGAGGACGCGGGCACGCGGGCCCTCCCGGTTGGCCTTCCCGATCGCCACGTACGGGTAGTCGCCGACGGCGCGATGGGCCTCGTCGAAGATGACCAACGAGAACGTGTCGAGCGGGAACCCTCCCTCGGCGAGGTCGTTCGCGACGACCTGGGGGGTGGCCACGACGACCTGGGGGGGATGGAGGAGCGCGGCCCGCCGGTCGGGGGGGATCGCGCCCGTGAGCGTGAGCGGTTCCGGGGCGAAGAGGGACGCCGCGACGCTGCGCGCGTGTTGGACGACGAGCGGTCGGGTAGGGGCCATGAGGAGGACCGAGCGCGTCGGCTCCCGCCGTAGGAACTCGGCCATCACGAGGAGCGCGATCGCGGTCTTCCCGAGGCCCGTTGGGAGCACGACGAGGGTGTTGTGTTCGAGCGCGGCGTCCGCGATCGACCGCTGGTAGAGGCGGTCCTCGAGCGCCCCGGGACGGACCCGCGGGTGCTCCACGGTTCCCATCGTCGGCCGCTCCTCTAACGGGAGCGGCCGGAGCTTTATTACGAGCGGGCTACCGCGAGGGATGCTGGCGCTCTGGGCGACCCTCGCCGTCGTCGCCGCGTCGATCGTCGTGCTCCTGTACCAGGGCGTCGCCCTCCTCTTCGCAGCCCAGATGCCGACCCTTCCTCCCGCCCCTCCGGAGCCGCCGGGGCCAGGCCGACCCCGCGTCAGCGTCGTGATCGCGGCCCGCAACGAGGAAGCGGACCTTCCCGCGACGCTCGACGACCTCCTCGCCCAGGACTACCCCGACCTCGAGGTCGTCGTCGTCGACGGGGGATCGACGGACGGTACGCGGGCGGTCATCGAGGCTCGGGCGCCCCGGGTGCGGCGGATCGAGGAGCCACCACTCCCGGCCGGATGGACCGGCAAGAACTGGGCGTGTTGGACGGGAGCCCAAGCGACCGACGGGGAGTGGCTCCTCTTCCTCGACGCGGACGTGAGAACGAACCCTGCCGCCGTGCGGACGACGCTCAACTGGGCCGAGTCGGAGCACGCGGACCTCGTGACGATCGCCCCACGGCTCGACACGGTCGGCGTCTGGGAGCGGGTGGTGCTCCCGTTCTTCGTCCAGATGGTGATCACCTACTTCCGCACCCCTCGGGTGAACCGCTCTCGCTCGCGCGCCGCGATGGCGAACGGCCAGTACTGGCTCACCCCGCGAGCCACGTACGTGACCCAGGGAGGCCACGCGGCGGTCCGGGGAGCCATCGTGGAGGACGTCGCGATCGCGCGACGCTATCGGGCCGCCGGCCTCACCCTGCGCGTCGCCTGGGCCCCCGAGCTCGGACGCACGCGCATGTACCGGGATCGGACCGAGATGTTCGAGGGGCTGCTCAAGAACATCCACGGCAACGACTTCTCGGCCGGTCGGCAGGCAGCGTTCCTCGTGGGGCTCGTGGGGTTCTTCCTCCTCCCGCTCGGCGTACTCCCGCTCGGGCTCGCGACGATGACGCCGTGGCTCACCGGACTCGGTGCCTTTCTCTGGGTCGCTCTGTTCGGGAAGCACGTCGCCTTCACTCGAGCGATCGGGGTGCCGGCCGCCTACGGGTTCCTCTATCCCATCGCCGTCGGGTTCTACGTCGTGCTGGTGATCACGTCGCTCGTCCGGGGCCTGCGGAAGCGTCCGGTCGTCTGGAAGGGCCGCTCCTACCCCACCTCGTGAACGGCGAACCGAACCGATAAGTGGCCGAGGGTGCTAAAACCCCCGTTCCCATGGCGAGCTCTCCCGAAGCGACGTACGACCTCGTCATCGGCGGCCGCGAGGTGCCGGGCGCGAAGGGCGAACGACGAACGGTTCTCGACCCGGCGACGAACCGCCCCCTCGCGTGGGCGGCGGTCGCCTCGCGCGACGACGCCCACGCCGCGATGGAGGCCGCCGAGAAGGCGTTCCGGGAGTCCAACTGGTCGCACGACGACGGGGCAAGGCGCGTGCGAGCCCTCGCACGCCTCGCGAGCCTCCTCGAATCGGAGGCCGAGACGTTCGCGCGGCTCGAGACGCGCAACGTGGGAAAGCCGCTCCGCGAATCGCGCGGCGACATCGGCTACGTGGTCCGGACGCTCGAGTACTTCGCGGGCCTCGCCGACAAGCTTCAAGGAGAGACCATCCCGGTTCCCGGACCCCGGTTCGACTTTACGGTCCGCGAGCCCCTCGGGGTCACCGTCCACATCGCCCCGTGGAACTACCCGCTCCTTCTCTCGATCCGTTCGGTAGCCCCCGCCCTCGCGGCGGGGAACGCGGTCGTCCTCAAACCGGCGAGCCTCACGCCCCTGAGCGCGATCGCCTTCGCACGGCTCGCGAAGAGCGCCGGGATCCCGGACGGGATCCTCAACGTGGTCGCGGGGAACGGGAACGAGGTGGGCGAGGCGCTCATCGACGACCCTCGCTGCCGGTCGGTGACGTTCACGGGGAGCGGCGACGTGGGTCGGCGGATCGCCGAGCTCGCGGCCCGCCGCTTCCTTCCGCTCACGCTCGAGCTCGGCGGCAAGGGACCGGTGATCGTCTTCCCGGACGCCGACCTGGAGCGCGCCGCGAAAGGGATCGGTTACGGCATCTTTGGAAACGCCGGGCAGATGTGCTGGGCCGCCTCTCGGCTCATCGTCCACGAGAGCCTTCGTGCCCCGCTCCTTGAGAAGCTAAAGGGCATCGCCACCTCGCTCCGGCTGGGCCCCGGGGTCGAGGAGGGGGTCGAGATGGGACCGCTCGTCTCCTCCGACCAGCTCGAACGGGTGCTCGGCTACGTCGAGGACGCCCGCTCGATGGGCGCGAGGGTCATCGCGGGCGGCGAGCGAGTCACCGAACCTCCTCTCGCCGACGGGAACTTCCTCCGTCCCACCGTGCTCGCGGACGTCCCGAAGGCGTCGCGGGCGGCCCGCGAGGAGATCTTCGGCCCTGTCCTCGCCGTGTCGTCGTTCTCCGACACGGAGGAGGCGGTCGAGGCCGCGAACGACACGCCCTACGGTCTTCTGAGCGCGATCTGGACCCGGGACCTCGCGATAGCCCACTCGGTCGCCCGTCGGTTGGAGACGGGGATGGTCGTGGTCAACGAGGCCCCGACGACGTTCCCTCAAGCCCCGTTCTCGGGCGTCAAGTCGAGCGGGGTCGGCGTTGAGCAGGGGAGGCGAGCCGCCGAGCAGTACACCCACCTCAAAAACGTGGTCATGCACCTCGGCGCCGCGAGGAAGAAGCCGTAGCCGGCCGACGCCCGGGGTTCGTACGAAACCCCAAAAGGGAGCGGCCGGGGTCGGACCGGGCGACCGTGTCCGAGACCGCTCCTAAGCCCGGTGCCTGGGGGGCTTGCCGGTTCTGTGGGGTCGCCACTCCCGCGGGAGTTGCGAAGTGCACGATCTGCGGTGCCGACGCCCCGCTTTCCGCCACCGAGATCCCCCACGCTTCTCGCCAGGTTCGACGAAGGATTCACATGACCGGGGCGCTACGAAGCGTGATCGTCATCGGGGTGTGCCTCGTGCTCGCCTATTCGATCATCACGGCGGTCCTCTCGGGACCCCCGGTCGCCGCCGACCCGCTCACAACCTCCGGGATGTACTCACTCGGGCCAGGGAACACGACCGTGATCTCGGGCGAGATCACGGGCGGGGATTTCGTGCTCGGGAACTACTCGGCCGTGAACCCCCCCGGCGTCAACGTCACGCTCTCCGTCTACAACTCGACCCAGTGGGCCGTGCTGACCTCGGGCGGCCTTCCCGGCCCGGCCCAGTGGTCGCCAAACCCCGGACCCGAAGTCCGCATCCTCTACTCGGCGGCGTACACCGACACCTTCTACTTCGTCTTCGGGAACCCGTACCCGCTCTGGAGCAACATCACGATCAACGTCTACATCGTGACCGAGTACGAATCGAACGTCGCGGACGATGGGTTCGCCTAGGGACCGGGCTCGGATTCGGGCTCGGCCGGCGGCGGCACCTCGATCCGGCGAAGGAACTCGGCCGGCACCGAATCGGTCAAGAAGACCGTCTTGCCGGCCTGCATGATCACGATCCCTGCGTCGCGGGCTCGCTGGGCGTCGACCTCGAGGATCACCGGTTCGGGGGTCCTCACCGACCCCGCGGCGTGGGCGTCGGCCGCGGTCTTCGATAGGTGGACCTTCTTGCGGTCGGACGGCTTCAGTCCGACCTCGAGCACGATCGCCGCCTCCTCCGCGGTGACCGGGTAGTAGAGGTGGTCCGGGACGTTCTCGGTCGGGAGGTCGAGCTCGATCTCGAGCGTGTGGCCGTACGTGGCACGGATCCGGTCGTCCCGGACCTCGTAGCGCCCCTTCGCATCGGTCTCGGCGATCGCGACCAAGTGGGAGACCCTGAGCCAGTGGTAGGCAGGGTGTTTCTGGGAGACCGCCCGGACGATCTGGGGCAGCGAGACCCACCCGTTCGGGTCCATCGTGAGCTGGTAGCGGTCCGGGAAGTGTCGAAGGATCCCGGTCAAGACGCGGCCGAGGTGGTCGAGCTCCCGGTCGTTCATCAGGAACCGACCGGGTTGGCCGCACACCGGGCAGGTGTCGGCCCGGAAGTACCCGTGCTGGGAGCACTCTTTGAGCATCGCGACGCGCCTCGTCAGGCCTTGATCTTGTCGGCCTTCTTCTCGAAATCGGTGAGCAGGTCTCCGTAGAGGTCGGTCAGGTCCTTCAAGACCCGCTTCAGGACCTGCTGCGGCTTCTCGCCCTTCGTCTTCACGAGCAGCGTCGGGCGGTCCAAGTACGGGTGACCCAGGTAGTAGCGGGCCTCGACGACCTTCTCCTCCTTTTGTAGCGCCTCGACGAGCGGGATCAGGAGGGTCTCCTCGCCCTTCGGGAACTCCAAGCGGAGGAGGTCGTGCTCCTTTTCGACGACGCGAAGCTCCATCGGCGGGCTCGAGAGCCGGCCCACCGAAGCCCTCTTCTTAAGCGTGGCGGAAAGGAGCCTATCTCCGGCCCCAAGGCGGGCGCGGTTCCGACGCCATAATATCTCGGCCGGGCTCCTCGAGCCCCGAGCCATGCGGTTCCTCGTGGTGGGCGGCGGGGCGCGCGAACACTCGATCGCCGCGACCCTCGCGCGGGCGGAGGCGGAGATCGTCGTCGCGAGCACCAACGCGAACCCCGGCCTGGAGCGGCTCGCGGTGAAGTCCGTGCGAACCGATCCCACCGTCGCCGAAGGCGTCGTGGCCTTCGCGCGCAACGAGCGGGTCGACGCCGCCGTGATCGGGCCCGAAGCGCCGCTCGCGGCGGGGGTCGCGGACGCGTTGCGGGCCGCTCAGATCCCGGTCGTTGGCCCCTCCCAGGCCGCGGCCCGCATCGAGTCGTCGAAGCTGTTCTGCCGGGAGCTTCTGAGCCGGCACGGGATTGACGTCCAGCCGACGTGGATCGCCCCGGTGACGATTGAGGAGGTCGACGCAGCGGTCGAGCGGTTCCAAGGTCCGTTCGTCGTGAAGCCAAGCGGTCTCACCGGGGGCAAGGGGGTCTGGGTCCAGGGCTCCGATTTCACCGACCCCAAAGATGGTGCCGTCTACGCAAAGTCGCTCCTCCTCCAGGGAGGGCGCGTCCTCGTGGAGGAGAAGCTCGATGGCGAAGAGTTCAGTCAGATGGCGTTCGTGACCGACTCGGGGATCTACCCGATGCCTGCGGTCCAGGACTTTAAGCGCGCCCTCGAGG
>JASHWY010000099.1 GCA_030043835.1 Thermoplasmata archaeon | reverse complement strand
CGGAGCTCGTTCACTCGAGCCTCGCCGTCCTGGCTCAAGGCGCCGCCCTTCTCGAGCTCCGCGACCCTCAACCAGGTCTTCCGGACGAGCGGGAGCATCCGCTCCGTCACGACCTGGACTCTTCGGTCGAGCTCCTCGGCGTCGTGCCGCAGGCTCCGCTCGATGCGCCCTAGGTCCGTCTCGCGTTGCTGGAGCTTCATTTCGATCCGCTCGAGCCTCAGCTTCCCTTCCTCGAGGGACGACCGAAGCTGCCCCTCGGCGTCCGCGACGCGCGAATCGATCGCCTTCTCCTGGTCGACCTGGGCGGTCTCGAGGATCCGGTTCACCCGCTCCCTCACGGACGCGTCGAACTTCGGCGAGTCCAAGGTTCTCGCGAGCGCCTGATCGACCTCACCCTTGAAGCGCGCGAGCAGCTCGACGTACTTCTCCCGCTCTCGTTCCTGGTTCTCGCGCAGGCGCTGCTCAAAGAACGCTTGCATGCGCACCTGGAAGCCGGCGAGCGTCTGACTTTGGGCCTCGGTGAGCTCCGACGCCCGCGCCTCCTGCTCGATGCCGAGGCGCCGCTCGGCGGCCTGGGCCCGCTCATCAAACGCGGCCAGGGCCTTGTCCCGATCGGCCTTCACCGACGCGGTGAGCTTCGTCTCCAGGTCCTTGGAGCGGCCATCGAGGAGGAGCCCGACCCGCTGTTCTAAGTCCCGGACCTCCTTCGCGCGACGCTGATCGTTCTCCGAGAGCCGCTCCTTCAAGATCTCCCGGACCCGAGCCTCGAGCTCTTCCCGGACGCCCGACGCCTGCTCTTTGGTCTCCCGCACCTCGAGGTCGAGCTGGGCGGCGAGCGCGGTCCGCAGCTCCTCCTCGGCACGGGCCGACCTCGCGGTCTGCTCGTCGATCGCCCGGCGGAGGTCGAGACGGAGCTCGGACGCCCACGTTTCCCCCGATGCGCGGATCGACTCCTTGATCGCGTCGGTGAGCGCCGTCGATCGTGCCTCGAACGCGGCGCGCACGCGCCGATCGACCTCCTCGGCCGCGGCGCCGGGGTCGATGACGGGTCGAGCCTCGAGCGCGTTCAAGCGTCCCACGAGGTCCTTCTGCACGGAGAGGATCGCGCGGGCCTCGACCGTGGCGACCTCGCGAAGCCGGGTCTCGAGGGTCCGAGTCCATCGGGCCTCCATCTCCCCGCCGAGCTCGGCCAACTCACGTTCCAGCGTCGGCGCCGCCGACGCGCTCGGTCCTGAGCTGGCGATCTCCTTCAACCGCTCGTCGATCTGCTTTCGGAGCCAGGTCTCGACGTCCGGGTCCACCAGGAGGGTGCTCAACGAGATCGACCCGGCCAGCATCGTCGCATCGGCAGCGCTGACTTCGCGGGACGGCGCAGGCGGCGTCGACGGGGCGCGCTGCATCGAGGGATCGTCCCTCACCGATACGGGGACCGCGACGGGACCTGGCGGAGGGATGGAGACCTCCGGCGGGCTCTTGAGCCACGGAGGGACCTGGGCCGTGACGGCGGGGCCGATCGGGGCGGCCTCCAGGGAGGGGGCGGCCTCGGCCGCCAGCGTCCCGCTGGCGATGGGACGCGCCTGGAGGTACTCGTTGGCCCGCCGCGTCGCCTCGCCGCTCATCGGAACGGCCCGTCCTTTCGGGCGCGAGAGGAGGATCGCCGCGGTCTCCATCGCGGTGCCGATCCGCCACATCTCCTTTCGGCGATCGCGACCCCCCTGGCGCTCGGGGTCGTCGAGGGCGGCCTGGCTTCGAGGGAGCTCGATCAGGTCGACGCGCTGGGCGATCTCCGCGACCTTCTCTTCGGCGTGCTCGCGAACGTACTGGAGCACCAGCGGGGTAGTCTCCCTCGAGCGTCCGATGGTGGGTTTCGTGAGATCGCGAAGGGTGACGGGCCCGTTCTCCCAGCTTTCGAGGCGCTTCGCGTGGCGCTCCCCCTGGGTCTCGGTGCGCGGGACGCGCATGATCGCGAGCGCGAGCGGGAGCTGCTCGGTGAACTCGTGCAGATTGACCTTCGCCTCCGGAAGGAAGTACGGGAACGATAGGAAGGCGCCGCGAGCCACGAGCGAGGTCGGAAGGAGCCGAACGAGGTCCGCGACGATCCGGTTGGCCGGCTCCCACTGTTCCGCGGCGACGAGCACGACCGGGTCGGTGCTGCCTCGGTGGAAAAGGAACCCCTCGCCGACCGCGTTAAAGAGCGCGAGGTCGGGGTCCGCCCCCGGCCGCTGGGGGTCCACCTTCGCGCCCATCGACGCGTGAGCGCGGAGGACCGCGGCGCCGAACTCGCCGCTTGCGAGCAGCTGGCCCGTGTCGAACACGAGCGTCTTCATGCCGAGCCGTGGCCGGTCCTCGGTCGAGAGGAACATCCGGCCGACGCACGTGTGGCGGCCCCCCGCCGACGGGTAGAGGAAGAGATTCGGGTAGTAGGAGAGGGTCTGGCCCGGGTCCGGGTCCCAGTAGTCGTGGGTGTCGGCGACGTTGATCGTCAGGTTCCCGACGAGCCGGATCGTCTCGAGGGCCTCCCGTCGTCCCGGGAACTCCTCGGGGATCGTCGTGTAACCGGGGCTCTCGGCCTCGGTATCGACCTGGCGGCACCAAACGGCCGCGACGGGCGCGAGCACCCCCGTGGGGCGAGCCTCCGAGGCGGCCATTACGACCCCTTCGTCTCGCGGAGCGTGAGGATCTTCTCGCACTCCCGAGCGAGCGGCAGGGTCGTGTTGACCATCACCGGGACCCCGAGGGTGGGAGAGCCCGACGTCGGGGCCTCCTGGCCGCTCTCCCCGACGAACAAGGGATGGCCCTCTCCCGTCGAGACCGCACTCGACATCAGAAAGACGTCCTGTTTGATCGAGATCCCTCGGCCCTCCTGGGCGACGAGGATCGTTCCCATGCCGGCGCCGTCGCGACGCAGGAGGAAGTCGACGGGGTCAAACGTGCTGCGGAACGCCCGGTCGCGGACCGACTGCTCGACCTCGTTATAGAAGTCCGGGAGCTTGTCCGCTTTCGAGATCGCGATCACGAGCGGGAGGTTCCGGGCGCGAACGAAGCGGAAGACCCCCCGCGCGAGGTTGACCTGCTGGGCCTGGTCCCGTAAGGACGGGAGCGCCGGGGAGAGGAGCAGGATGATCCCATCGGCCTCCTGGACGAACCGCCCGAGGAGCGTGAGCCCCCGCCGCCAGAGGTCACGGCGGTCCGGTCGCCACGAGTCGAAGTGCGGAATGACCTTGCACGAGGGCTCGGTGACCTCCCCGTCGGTGGCCGTGAGCCAGAGCCGGTCGTAGGTGAAGTAGTCGGCGATGATGCCGCCCGCCTCGTCGATCGTGAGGAGCTCGATCGGTTTCGACCCCGCCTCCCCGTTCGCGGCGCCGTAGCGGAATCGCATCTTCATCTCGACGAACTGGTTGAACTTGGTGGGGAGCGGGTACTTCGTGAGGACTCCCTGGTCCTCCCGGCCGGCGGAGAGCTCCACCCAGAGCTTCTTTCGGTCCTCCATCGGACGGTTGACGTAGTAGCGCGTCGTCGTCTCGAGGCTTCCCTCCGGGTCGGTGGGATCGGTCGTCTCGTACGTCGTTTCCTCGAGCGCGACGTCGTTGTCGAGGTCCCCGTAGATCGGCAAGGTCCCGTTCTCCG
>JASHWY010000098.1 GCA_030043835.1 Thermoplasmata archaeon | reverse complement strand
GGACCCGGCGCACCTCGCGAAGCGCTTCGAGGGGCTGGGCGAGGAAGCCCAGGACGCGCACCATCACCGCTGCGGCGAACGCCTGGTCGGCGAACGGGAGGTGGTACGCGTTCGCCGCGACGCGCAAAGCACGCTGCCCGTTTCCGACCGGTACCCGAGCAAGGAACTCCGGTGTCACATCGAGCGTGACGAACTCCGACGCCATCCCCTGGATTACCGGGGAGAGCCGGCCCGACCCGGCGCCGACTTCGAGCACCCGCACGGACTGGGCCGATGCTAGCTCCGCCGTGAGCACCCTTGCTTCGACCTCCGTCACGCGGTCACGCCCGGACCACAGCCGGGTAAAGTCGAGGGAACGAAAATCCGGGGTAGAAGGGCGACCGGCCATGGTCTAGGTCACGGGTCGGGAGAGCGAGAACTGCCCAAACTTCTAGCGGTCGGCGGCGAGGCCGCGATTCCTCCGCGTTGAGGCCGAGACCGCCGGGGGAAGCGACGGCTCTCCGAGCCGTCGCAGCGATTCAAACCGCCGGGAAGCGTAGACGAGCCGGTGGAGTCCCGTCTCGGTTCGGAACAAATCCTCCGCGCGGCCCTGACTTCGGACCGACTCGTTGCGCACCAGCCCGGCGAGATGGAGATAGGTCGCGACCAGCGGGAAGAGGGCTAGATTGAGGGCCGATATCGCCCCGGGGACCCGGGAGGCCGCGGGCGGGCTCTCCTCCGTGACCCGGTCCCGGTACAATCGAGGGATCTCCCGCCCCATCCACGGTGCGCCTCCGAGGAGCCACCGATAGTACTCTCCTCCGAAAACGGGACGAGCCGTCAGCGCTTCTCTCGCAAACACGAACCCCCGGCCTTCCTGGAACCGGCGCGGAGCAACCGACTCCTCGAGCACGAAGTTGAGACAGACGCGAGGGCGGACGAAAGGGCTCGGCCGGCGCTTCCTCAGCCGGAGGGCAAGATAGGCATAGGTCAGGAACAGCCAGAGGGCGCCGGTTCGGGTCACGACGAACAAGTCGATGTCGTCGCCTTCGTCCGGCTCCCCGTAGGCGACCGACCCCGAGACGGCGGCGCACCGCAGCCACGACCGCGCCCCCGAGAGTTCCTCTTCGAACAGCGACCGTGCGATCTCAAGGTAACGGGCGCCGCGCTCGCGCCGTGTTCTCAGGTCTCTCGATCGACCTCCGCGCGCAAAGACGCGACCGTCCTCGAGTCGGCCGACCTCCGAGTGCTCCTCTACCCAGATGCGCATCTCGGTCGCCGTGGCAGGGGCTCCGGGAGGAAGCAGGTTCGCGATCTCTTCGAGCGGTACTCCCGTATCGAATCGGCCTGCGGTCTCCACGAGCGAATGGACGCGACGACCCAACGGCATCCCATCGATCATCGCCCGGCTCTCGGTCGCCGGAGACGCCGGGACGACTGGTCGTTCAGCGGCCCCCGGCGTGGGCTCAATCCGTTTCCAATGGACGTGGTCCCTCGGAGGGGGAAGGCGGTCCCAGAGGGCGAGCCCACGCGAAACGACCTCCCCGACGGCGATACGGGCGAGGTCGCGCACTCCCCGGGGCTCTCGGACCATCTCGCTCACCACCCTCACGGCCGCCCTCGGACGTCGCAAAAAGTACCGGGGCAGGGTGTCCGGCGGCTCGCCGAGAAGACCCGTCACCTGCGCGTTTCCCACGTGGATTCGCCGACGCTGGCGAACGTGATCACCGAACGAGCGCGGGATGTCGACCTCCACGACGGCGTCCGGCGCGTACCAGCAGCCGCCCCCCTTTTGTTCGAGCCATACTCCGAGGTAGGAGCCGTCGTTGATGACGCCGGGAGGGGGGACCGGGAACTCCGGCCCGCTGAGGAGAAGGAGCTCGTCACACAGGTGGCTACCCCGGCCGTCGGCGAGAAGTTCGAGGTGGTATCGGTGGTGAAGCTCCCACATCCAGCGCAGCGAATCGGACCAGGAGCCGGCGGTCGAAGGAGAGACGGTCGGTCGACCCATTATCGCGAACGGAGCCGGCCGAAACGAGGCTGCGCTGAGGAGCGCAAGGACAGCATGTGGGTCCGCGATCGCATCGGCGTTCAGCAGTACGAGGCCGTCCCCTCGAGCCCTTCGGGCGATCTCGCCCAGGGCGGCCGCCTTGCCTCGGCGCTCCCTTTCCACCACGAGACCCACGCGAGAGTCCTCCCTCGCCAGAGTCGTGGCGACTTCCACGGTACGGTCGGTACATCCGCTCGCGACGACCCAGACCCGCTCCCACCCTAGAGGAGGGGGCAGGCGCTGGTTGAGAAGCGAGCGGACCGACCGTTCCAGGCGTCGCTCCTCGTTGTGGGCGACTATACCGCCTGTGATCGTGCGGAATCGGACCACTCCTTCGGGGGCCGGGGACGAGCGTCCGCCCGGGCCGGAGTCGACCCGGACCGGAATCGGCGTTTCTGGACGATTCCACGCGGGGCCGGGACCCACCCCTCCGGCCTCGTAGAACGCAGGACTCGGTCTCCGCGACGCAACCGAACCGGACTCGCCCGCCGGGGCGGGCGCCGAGGGTTGCCTCATAGGAAGTCCGAAGGCCTCAGGGGGCGGCGGCGCCAGACTTCATGGGGAAGGTCCAGTTCGGCGAAGGGGAGGAGGAGTAGCTCGTCGGAAAGCGCCGCCTGGGGCCCGGCGGCGGTGACGACCGCCAGGTTCCCCCTCGGGTCGTTTCCCCCGGAATCAACCGAGCGCTCTTTCAGAGAGGAGTCCATTATTTTCTCTCCTCGTCAGCGAAGATGAGCCGGGACGGCCGAGCTCGGAGCCGGCGCGCGAAGAGCGCGATGGCGAGACTGGCGGCCACCGCCGAGCCGCCCACGGCGAGAAAGTCGACCGCGGGAATTCCCGCGATCGCGGCGGGAAGAACGACCGCCACCTGAGCGCTGAACGCGAGGGCCCGGAACAAGCCGGCGGTCCCGCCGAAAGTGACCGTCACTTGCGCGGACGCGGGGGAGGAGATCGTCAGGGTCGAGGTGGCGCTCACGAGCTCTTGGGATCCCGTGAGCGGCTGAGCGGTGGCGTTCTCTGCGAACCCCATCTCTTCGAGGGCATGCCCCGACGCGTTCAGGACGTTCGCCAGTAGCCAGCCGCCTTCGGTCGAGGGGTTCAGGCGCTCGGAGGCGGGGTCAGTCGGGCTCATCGAGAAGGTGGCCTGAAGTCGGTCCCCCGACCCTTGCCACGTCCAATTGGCGACCGTGAGTTCGACCGCGACAGACGTGGTGTTGCCCGCAGGCGACCCCGCGTAGGCGGCGAGAACGAATTCTACCCCGAGGTCGACCGAGCCGACTACTGAGGCGGGGGTCGACGGGGAGAGAACCGTGGCCTGGGTCGAATAGGCAAGGTCGTAGGAGTACTCACCGGAGAGGTTGGCCACTGTCCAGTTGACCCCGGCGAGGTGGGCGACCGCGGCGACCGACCCGTTCGGACGGAGCTCCTGCATCCCAGTGAGAGAGGCCATGAGTCCCGTCCCGGCCAGACTGAGCGCCGAGACGTTCACCTCGGGTTGACTGGCGGCAAACTGACAGAGGACGGCCCCGTTCGTCCAATGGGGAGGGTCGGGGTTCCACACCGCTTCCCCAACAACCCCGGGGGGAACCGCCAAGACGAGCAGTAGGATGGCCAGCGCCGAACTCGTTCCCGCCAAGGCGAATCGCCGTCGGAGCGATCCGGCGGAGCGGTTCGGTCGGAACGACATCATCACTCCGAAAGAAGCCGGGGAGGGTCACTCTCTTTTTGGTCCAACCGCAGAATCGATTGGTCCAATCTCGAGAAACGTTAGGGCCGGAACAACTCCGACCAGGTCTCCAGCAAGCTCTCGACCCAACGGTCGGAGAGGCTCTCACGGTACGTCGTGAGGAGCCGCACCACCCGGGGCGTGTCCACCACGGCAAACGTCCTCAGTCGTCCCTGACGTCCGGTTTCCAACACGCCGCTCTCGAGCAGGCGACCGAGATGTACGGAGAGACGTCCGGGGCTCAGGCCGGTTCGTTCCGATAGGTCCGGGACGGTCGACCCGGGAGCCTCCAGAAGGGCGACCAGGACGTGACGTGCGGAGACCGAGCGAACGAACCTAAGGAGCCGCCGGTCCGCCAGGGGGACCGAGGCGATGAAGTAGTGGTCCTGATGACCGGCGCGCTCGCGGTGGAGGAGCCCGCCTTCGGTCAACCGATCCAGGTGGTAAACGGTCTCTCCCCAGCCTGTGCCGGCGACCCGCTGCACCTCTCGTGCGCCCACTCCCGGGTGGGTTCGGACGGCGTCGTAGAGCAGACGGCGCGTGGAGAGCGTGAGGAGGTCCTCTTCCATCACTCACGCCGGTCGCGGCCAGAGCGTGCTCACCAGGAACAGCACGGCGGCGAGGAGAAGCAGGAGAGGCACGGGAAACTGGGCAACGGACCAGGAAGGGGGCGAGACCGGGAGCTCCCCCCACGTCCAGACGGCGCCGAGGACGGCCATGACCCCGTTCGCCGCGGACACGGCGAGAAACCGTCTCTCTCCCGAGCGATAACCGGCCAACGCCGCGAGCGTGGCGTTGATACTCGAGACCCCTACAATCAGGACCGTCACGAAGAGGTCGGGCAGGGTCACGGTCGACGGCGAGGTGGTCCCGACGGTTTAACTGATTGGTTCAAAGGCGAAAGGAGCAGCCGAGAGGGCGAGGAGCTCGTCCTCCATCGGTCAGGCACGTCGGGACCAGAGGCTGGACGCAAGAAGGAGTAGCAGCATGGCGAGCACGATGGATGACGTCGGAAGTTGGGAGGCGGTCCACGAGGGAGGGCTCACGGGGAGCTGGCCCCACGCCCAGATCGCGCCGAGAACAACGAGCGCGGCGTTGGCGCCTGCGAGGAGGAGGAAGCGGACGTCCCTCGAGCGGGCTCAGGCGAGCGCCGGAGGCCCGGCGCTGACGGCCGAGATCCCTGCCACGAGCACGGCGACGAGGAGCTCGGCGACCCCCATGGGCGCCGTGAGAGAGAGGCTGACTGTTTAACGGATTGGTTCAAAGGCGAGCGGCGGACGGGGTAACGGCCGGCTCCGATGTCGCCGCGGTGGATGGCTCCGCGGGCCGGTCGAAGGATCCGGGACGGGAGGGACACGCCACTCGGTCGGTAGGCGCTCGGGTGGAGCTACGCCGGGGTCCGGACCGTTCGCTGCCTCGGCCGGCGGGTGGCCGATGCTCGAGCCGCTTGCGGACGGGCTCGTCTCGGCTAGGGTCGGCTCCGGCGCAGGCTCCGGAGCGGACGGCGGGGGGCTCTGCTCGCCATCGGTCGGCTCAGTCCGCGTAAGCCCTGGCGCGGTCTCCGAGGGTCCTTGGGGAGCGGTCGCGACCTCCGCGGGAGACGACGCGACGCCGAGCTTCTGCTCGAGGAACCGTCGGATCTCCTCGGGGCGGGTCGAGGCGATCCCGAAGTACTCGGCGAACCGCCTCGTGGTCGTGAGCTCGAGCGTCGATCCTTTCGGCTCCGTGCTGACGAGCCCTAACCCACGCAGGTGCTGGACCTCCTCGTACGCGACGTCACCGATCATGCGAACGAGCACGCTTTGGAGGATCGGCTGATGGTAGGCGATGAGCGTGAGCGCCTTCACGGTCCTCGGGGCCATCTCGACGGGAGTGACCGCGTGGACGGTGGCGACGTACCGCTCCTCCAATTGGAGCGCGTAGCGGTCGCCCACCCTTCGCACCTCGAGCGCCGACTGGCGGTTCGCGTAGGTACGCTCGAGGGTCCGGACGGCGTGCTGCACCGGTCGGTAGTCGTCGAGCCCAAGGGCCGTCGTAAGTTCCTTCACGCTGAGCGGCTTTCCGGCCGCGAACAGGACCGCCTCGACCTGGAAGACGAGGTCGTCGAGTTTCGAAGGCATGGCTCGTTAGGGGGTCGCCTCCACGACGGGGTGCCGCTCGTCCGTGGTCCGCACGACCAGGACCGGGGACTCCATGAGGATCTCCTGGCGAAGCTCGATCGACTGCTCGCGGGCGAGGAAGAGGGCGGCGAGGAAGAGCGCGACGAGCCGGTCCCGGCCCGTCCGGGGATTCCAGAGCGAGAGGAGCGGGAACGCCTCGCCGATCGGACGGCGTAGCGCGGCGTCCCACGCGTCCGCGAGGTCGGCCTCGGGGATGTCCCCGTGGACGAGCAGCTCGGGCGGCGCCCGCTGCTCCTCGCGGAGCCGGTCGCGAAGCTCC
>JASHWY010000097.1 GCA_030043835.1 Thermoplasmata archaeon | reverse complement strand
ATCGGCCTCGCACGACACCCCGCATGAAATAGTCGAGAGCGAGGTTCTCGAGCAGCATGAAGAAGACCTCGTACTGGGCCACGTCGACGGCCTGGCCCCGCCCGGTGCGTTGGGCGTGGATGTACCCCATCAGCCCCGCTGTTGCCGAGGCGAGACCGGTGACGGTGTCGTTGAGCGCGGTGCCGGAGCGCATCGGCGGATCGGGGTCCGGTTTTCCTTGCAGCGAGAGAAACCCGCTGTACGCTTGAGCGGTAAGGTCGTACGACGGCGCTCCGATGCGGCTCGGGTCCCCCGTTCGTCCGTACCCCGAAACATGCACGATGGTGAGGCACGGGTTCCGTGCCCAGACCGTCTCGTCGGAGAGGTCGAGCTTATCGTACGTGCCAGGGCGCGACGATTCGACCCAGATGTCGGAGTCCGCGAGGAGGTCGAGGAAGACGTTCCGGCCTTCCGGACGGCGGACGTCGAGCCCGACCGAGAGCTTGTTGCGGGAATACTGAACCCAGGATTCGGAGACTTCTTCGCCCCTCGCGCGTCCCGGAAGGAGAGGGCGTAGGGTGCGGGTCGCGTCGGCGTACGGTGGCTCGAACGGGGGGCCCTCGACGTGGATCACCCGCGCGCCGAACTCCCCGAGGTAGGTGGCGGCCCACGGGCCGGCGACGAAACGGGCGGATTCGAGCACCTTCACACCGGCGAGGGGGCCGTACGGGGGAACCAGGGGGTCGTCGGAAGAGAACACGGCGAGCGACCCCGCGGAAGGTCGATAAACGGCGGGGTTCCGTACGGAACCTCGGCGTCCAAATAGGCCATCCCGCTCGAACGGCGATGACCGAGGCTCCCTGGATACGTTTTGAGGGCGAGAAGTTCCGCGACGAGCTCACGAAGTTCAAGATGGCGAACCATCCGTTCGCGACCCATCCGTTCTTCGCGAAGCTCGAGCGGGGCGAGGTCCCGAAGCCTCTCGTTCAAGCGTGGGTGAAGCAGTTCTACCCTTGGCTCGCGAGCGTCCCGATCGCGATGGCCGAGCGGTTCGCGAACTGCTCGTGGGAGCCGGGCAACGACCGCTACCGTCGGATGATCCTCGACCAGCTCGTAGAGGAGGCCGGCGATCCCAAGGGAAAGGAGCCCGGGCACCCCGAGCTCTGGCTTCGATTCTGCGAGGGGATCGGCGTTCCGCGGGCGGAAGTCCAGGGAGCGCCGCTTCTCCCGAGCACGATGGTCGCGATTGACGACTTCCTGTACACGAACCGGATCAACCCGTTCTACGTCTCCGCCGCCGGGTCCTCGGAGCCGCCCAACGTCGACCTATGTGCGCGGCTCCTTCCCGCGTTCCGAAACCTCTACCACGTCCCCGAGAAGCACTTGGAGTACTACCGGCTCCACGTCACTGCCGACGTCGAGCACAGCGAGTGGATCGGGCAGATCGTCGCCGGCTTCGCGAACAGTCCGGAAATCCGTAAGCAGATGTGGGACCAGATGCTCCGTGGCTTCTCGATCCACGCCCTTCTCGTCGACGGGGTCGTCGGGGCCGCCAACGGCTCCTCCGCCCCCTCCAAAGGTAAATAGGGGCGGGGAGGTGCCCTCCGCGATGGCAGACCGACGGGCCCTCCGGATTGCTCTGGGTTCGGGCCGTACGGCTGCCGCGATCTGGCTCTGGTGAGAGGGAGGCGCCGGGAGGGCGCCGCCCCGACGTGCCCGTCACGTTATCGGGTCGTTTCCCCTCGGCGACTTCCTCGGTAGGTACCGGAAGGAGGAAACCACGATGTACGGGAAAACGATCCGACTGAGGCGACTGTTTCCGGACCCGAAGCGCCGGCTCTTCTCGGTGCCGCTCGACCACGCGGTCTCGATGGGCCCGATCGACGGCCTGGAGGAGCTTTCGCCGCTCGCGAACGATCTGCAGTCGAACGGGGCCGACCTATTGATCGTCACGAAGGGAGCGGTCCGGGAGATTGCTCCCATCCTCCGCCCGTCCACGCTCCTCGGCGTCCACATCTCCGCGTCGACGTCGCTCGGATCGACGTCCAACCGCAAGGTGCTCGTAGGGACCGCGGAGGAGGCCGTGGCCCTCGGGGCCGACCTCCTCTCCGTTCAGGTAAACTTCGGGGTCCCCGAGGAACCTGAGATGCTAATCGACCTCGGGGAGGCCGCCGACCAGTGCCGAGCCCTCGGTCTTCCGCTCCTCTGCATGGCCTACGTAAAGAAGGCGAACGGCGGCTCGCCCGACGAGCTTCGGCACGCCGCCCGCGCCGCCGCCGACTTGGGAGCCGACATCGTGAAGACGAGCTACCCGGGTTCTCGCGAGGAGTTCGCCCGGCTCTGCAGGACAACGCCCGTCCCGGTGTTGATCGGCGGCGGCGTTCGCCTGGACGACGAGACCGCCTTCCTCGCGATCGTCGCCGAGAGCGTCGCGTCGGGAGGGGCGGGGATCTGCATCGGTAGGAATCTCTTCCAAAGGCCCCCGGTGGGGCCGCTCGCGCGCCGCATCGCCTCGCTGCTTCACGGAACGACGTAGGGCTCGGAGCATGACGCGCGAACGGGTGGCGATCGCACCGAGAGCGACCGACCCGGAACTTCGGCGCGCCATCGTAGAGCGGGCCCGACAGCGAGGATTCGCTCGATTCGTCGTGCTCGATGCCGAACCCTTGGAGGCCGGGGACCACGAGGAGGTCGTCGTCCGCAGCGCGGAGGGCCTTCGGCGCCCGGGCGCCTCGCTCCCCCTTGCGGTCGTTCCGATCGCGAACTCCGAGGAGCTCGCACGCGCGGTGCGTGGAGTCCCCGACGGGGGAACCCTGGTCATCGAGTGGACCGGCGATCGGGTGATCCCACTCGAGAACGCCATCGCTGCGCGAGGGCGACGATTCACCTTGTGGGCGTACGCCCGTACCCCGGACGAGGTCCCGGGGGCGCTCGGTGCCCTGGAGCACGGAGCCGACCGAGTGATTGTCGAGCTTCGGACTCCCGAAGAGATCGACAACCTGGAGGCGGTCGTTGAGAGCCCGCTCCCGGCGGGCCTGGATTGGCGGACGGCAGAGGCCCGGTCGG
>JASHWY010000096.1 GCA_030043835.1 Thermoplasmata archaeon | reverse complement strand
GTCGATCATGAACCACTCGAAGCCCATCTCCCGTAGGGCGTCGAGGGCGAGGAGCGAGGACGACGAGATCCACGTGCCAAAGGATGGGTCTCGGGACGAACGGAGCCTTTTTTTCAAGGAGTTCCTCATGGAGAGGCCCGCGGTCGCAAGGGGGTTTTGCGGAGGATAAGCTTTCCAGATCTCGAACGAGTCTACCGGGTCTCAGAGTCGGTCTCGAAGAGTCACGGACGCGAAGCGGGCCAGGCCGCTCCTTCGATTCTATCCCTCGGTCGTCCGCGAGCTCACGTTGTCCCGGACCTCCACGCCCAGACCCAGGTGATGGCCCCTCCCAGGGAGGGAACTCGCTCGACAGATTCGAATCCGGCCCCCTCAAAGTCCCGTTCGACATGATTCTCCCATCCCGAGGTCGTCGCCACACGAGCGAGGAATTCGAGCAATGAGGCCCAGCCGTCATCCCCTCGGCCCAATCGCCGTCCGAGAAACGGCAGGATCTGGTGAAGATATCCATCGTAAAGTCGGCCTTCGAGGGACCGGAGCCTCGGAGCCGAGAAGTCGTATCCGCCGAAACGCCCCTGGGGGCGCAAAACCCGTCCAACCTCTGCGCAGAACGACTCGAGGGGTACGTACTTGAGCAGGTAACCGGCGGTAACGAGGTCGAACGACCCATCCCGAAATGGCAGCCGGACCGAATCGGCGTGGACCATCTGACGACCCAACTCGGTTGGTCGCGCGTTCGTCAGCATCGTGCGGTTGAGGTCGACACCGACGACTGCGTCGGGGCCCAAGCTTCGTGCGAGACGGTCGTAAATGAGTCCGGTGCCGCACCCAAGGTCCAGCGCCCGCTCTCCGGGGCGGGGGTCGAGTCTTCTCAGAAGCTCCCACTTCCACCGAAGATCCTGAGCGAGAGAGTACGTGAGAACCGCCGAGTCGTAGTTCGGAGCGAGCCAATCGAAGAGGGCGCGAACGTAGTCCCGGTCCGGTAGGCTCGGGTCCAAGCCGGCCCGCTGGGTCGGGGTCGTCACGGCCTACCACATCGGGAGAACGAGTCGGCTCGTGAGAAGTCCGAGGGCGACGAGGATCGTACCGGCGGAAAGGGCCTCGAGGGCCCGGTCAAAATAGTGAAACGAGCGACGCGCGAGCCCATCGGTGGCGGGTCGACCCTCTGCTGGAGAACGGGCCTGAGACCGTAGCTCCCGCGACGCGCGCGACCAGCGGATCTCCACCGCGGCGACGGCTCCGAACGCTAGGGCGACGAGCGTCGAAAGGAGGTTGATGGCGCCGGTTTGCACGTAGTAGCTCGTCAGAAATGGCAAGCATCCCCAGGAGACAGCGAACACGCTATCGCGGTGCAGCAGGCCGCCGAACCACTTTGCGAGCGGGTAACCGATAGCGCAGACGGTCTGGGCCGCGACCAGAGGAAGAAGCAGCGGTCGTGCGTACCAGAAGGCCCCTAGAACGCCGATCGCCACCGCTCCTCCGAGCGATACGAATCCCCCGACCCACAGGGCCCAATCGGGCCAATGACGAATGTACCGAGATCCCATGCCCGGGATCTGGTCCAAGAGATGGGCGCCCAGACCCAGGCCCAGGGTATAGGCGAGAAGCGCTCCCCCAAGGAGCGGCCACGAAACTGCGGGCGCCAGAGCGGCGCCCACCACCACGAACCCGAGTACCATCAGAGTGTATGGGGGATGGAACATCGTCCAAAGCTCCCCGATCGCTGAGTCCGGACCGGCGTACCAGACGGGGCGGACGGCACTCGCGGAACCTTGGGGTTCCATGCGGCTCAGAGCGGATCGGTGCTAGATACGCTTTCATTTCCACCGATGGAGCATTCCCCCAGCGACCCGGATCGGCCGAGATCCAGGGGAAGCTCGAGAGCCAGGCCCGGTTCGGGCGTCCACGTGCCGGCTCCTCGACGGGAGAAAGGCGGACATTGAGGAAGCGCCGCTCGGGCGCGCCGGCCTGGGTGAAGGATGCGCTCGCTCTACTTGTACGTCGAGTTGTGGACCTTTCCTTCGTCGTCGGTGATGACGATGCACTCCCCCTCGCACTCGAAGAGGCACGCCTCGCAGACGATGCAGTCGGGGCCGTGGATCACCACCGACTTTTCTCCACGGAACTGGAACTTCGCACCTACGGCCGGGTCGTCGACCAGATCGGGAAACTGGTCTCTCGGTTTGAGCTCGAAAACGTTCACGGGACAGACGTCTCGGCAGTGGGCGCATCCCGTGCATTTCCCGAGGTCAACATCGACCTGGACCATTCGAGGCCACCCTGGCTCGGCGCCACCCCGGTAGGGTTCTTAGGCCTGACGCGCGATCTATCGGGACCCGCCCATCTTCGTGAGGGATTCCCTCGAGGGACCGGAGGGTCGACGGGCCACCGTTCGAACTCGGGAACACGCTCTTACGTCTCCGGCCGTGCTCCCAGGGCGTGCCCTCATCCAGAACCTCCGGCTCACGGTCGACTCAGCCGCCGCGATCCCCTCGCGCGAAACTGACTCGTAGGGCCTCCCGAACGGACCTAAACGCCTTGCGTCAGGAGTTGAGGGAGCTCATTACCGAACTTGCGAACACGGACTCCGTTCGAGGGAACCGTGCGGCTCTTCGCCTGGGCGAGCTCCGGGACGCTCGCGCTCGCTCCTCTCTCGAGCTAGCGCTCGAGAGCTCAGAGCCCGGACTGCGTCTCGGGGCCGCGTCGGCCCTCGGAACGCTCGGGCATCCGGGAAGCCGGACTGCGCTCGAGCGACGTCTCAAGGATCCGGATTGGCGGGTCCGTGCCCAGGTCGCGTAC